>JAQBPF010000043.1 GCA_028287665.1 Deinococcus sp.
ATGGCAGGTGGCTGGGCACCAGCGCCATGATCCGTTTCCGCACCCGGCCCGTGCTGTACAACGAATTGACTGCTGTGGTGCCAGAGGCGCGGGTTGGCCCTGCCGCTCAAGCTTCAGGTCATTGCCCGCGCCCAGAGGGAAGGCTACGCGCTGATGCGGACCAACAACCACTCCACCAACGCGCCCATGTTGCGCGTGAATCATCAACTCGGATTCGTGCCGCAGCCGGGCCGCTTCGAGCTGCATCTGGGCACACTGGACTGACCCCGCAGCTCAGAGCGTTTTACTTCTTGGTCCGCCGAAATGGATTCCAGCCTTTGGGCTGAGCGTCCTGTGCTTTTGCTGGGGCGGTCACCGCAGGCGCGGATTGCAGCGGAGCGCGTGGGGTCGCCATGCCATGCCGTCCAGCACGCTGATTTGCGACCAGAATCTGTGTGGGCGGGGCCTCTTCCAGCTCATGAAAGTGCTCGTCTTGCGGGGTTTCGCCCAGAGCGGTCAACAGGGCGCGGCGAATGGCATCGGCAGTGGGACGGTCGTGGGCGCGTTTGGCAAGGGCCAGTTCTGCCAACCGCGACACGCTGCGGGCCACCTGCGGGTTCAGATGAATCAGTGGCGGCGGAAAGCGGGTCATGTGCGCCACCATCAACTCTTCATAGCTGTTGCCCGTAAAAGGCCGCTGCCCCCACATCAGTTCGTACATCATGATGCCGAGGCTGTACACGTCGCTGGCTCCGCTGCTGCCCTCGCCGTGATAGATCTCCGGGGCCATGTAGTACGGGCTGCCACTGACTTTGCCCCCCTGAGACGTGAAATAGGTGTTCCCCAGGTCGCCCAATGAGGCCCGGCCACCGTCGATGTACACGTTCTGCGTTTTGACATCCTGGTGCACGGCGCCCAGGTGGTGCAGATAGGTCAGTGCCGAGGCGATGTCGGCCAACAACCGCAGGCTGGCGTCCAGCGGCAACATCCTTCCGGGCAGACGGGCCAGATGCTCGTTCAGAGCGCCTTGCGGGTAATACCGGATGGCCAGGAACGACAACGGCCCAAATGGCGTGCCCGCGTAGCCCGGCACCAGATGAGGATGCCGGAATTGCAGCGTCAGCCTGACCTCGTTGCCAAACCGTTCGGCAGAGTCATGGGCGGCCAGGGTTTCGGGCAGAGGAATCTTGAGCGCCACTTCGCGCCCGTCTGGACCCATGCCCAGCCTGACCAGCGACGTGTTGCCACGCCCCAGCGTTTGCAGCAGGGTGTAACCGGGAATAGAAGTGGTTTGGGGTTCAGTCATAGCTTCAGGGGAGAGCAGAGCATGGATACACCTGAGTGTGATGGGTCAATCTGAGGGAACTCTGTTCAGGCGTGCCGGTTGACACTGCCGCTTCAGGGAACAAGGCTGTCAGGTGAATTGCGCCTTCAGATTGGGCGGCTTCTTGTCGGCGGTGCTTCCTGAGGTTCAGTGTACTGGCAGTTCATCACGCAAATCTGTCTGACCTGCCGAGCGACGCTGCAACGATCAGCCTGTCATAAATGAAAGAGCGACAAGAGCACACTTGCCATCAAAAACGCCAGATCAAAAGTATTCCTCTGATCTGGCCCGCTGGTTTTACTTCCGAGAATCTACCGACACTGGCCGGATTTATTCGTCGTCAGTGCCTTCTTCGGCCACCCGCTTGCCCGCCATCCATTCCAGGCCAGCCCACATCAGGTCGTCCAGATCGCCGTCCAGCACATCGCTGGGGTTGTGCTTCATCAGGCCTGTGCGGTGGTCTTTGATGTACTGCTTGTCCAGTACATACGAGCGGATTTGCGATCCCCACTCGATCTTCTTCTGCTCGCCGCGTGCTTTGGCTTCCTCGGCCTCGCGCTTCTTGATTTCTATGTCATAGAGGCGCTGCTTCAGAATTTGCAGGGCGATGTCGTGGTTCTTGATCTGTGAGCGCGTGACCTGAGACGCCACCGCGATTCCGGTGGGCAAGTGGGTCAGGCGCACGGCAGAGTCGGTGGTGTTGACGCCCTGACCGCCCGCGCCCTGAGAACGGAACACGTCGCGGCGCAGGTCGCTGACCGGAATATGAATGTTGATTTCTTCTTCCGGCACTTCGGCCACCACGTCTACCGAGGCGAACGAGGTGTGACGGCGGTTGTTGCTGTCGAAGGGCGAGACCCGCACCAGACGGTGAACGCCGTGTTCAGGGGCCATCATGCCGTAGGCCTTCTCGCCCCGAATAATGAATTCCGAACTCAGCACGCCCGCCTGCTCGCCGTCCTGCTGGTCGATCAGCTCTACCTTAAAACCGCGCCGCTCGCCCCAGCGCATAAACATGCGCGAGAGCATTCCGGCCCAGTCCTGCGATTCGGTACCACCCGCGCCGCTTTTGACGCGCACGATGGCCGACGTATCGGCGTGCGGCATCGTAAACAGCGTTTCGCGGTACAGCTCATCTACCCGTGCCTGAATATTGGCCTGTTCCTCGGCCAACATCTCCAGTTCCTCGGCGTCGGCCATCTCCAGCATTTCGCTGAGGCCGTCGGCGTCCGACTGAAGGCTCTGATAACCGTCCACGATCCGGCGGACTGTTCCTGCTTCCTGCGTGACCTGCCGTGCACGGGCCGAATCGTTCCAGAGTTCCGGATCGGCCAGTTCTCGGTCCAACTCGTTTAAGCGGCGTGCTTTGCCGGGAATGTCAAAGGTACTCCCGGAGCGACGCCAGTTTTTCTAGTAGATCCTGCATATAACGTGCCTCCCTTCCGCGCTGCTCTGTTGATCAGGAGCGCGGGTACTGCCGCCACCGAGTATAAGGACGGCGGCTTCCCAAACGCATGGATTAGGACAGAGTGCTTAGAGGAATGACGTTTGATCCGCCGCTCACGTCGCATGACCTCAGATGAGGAGATGGATTTAGCGTGTCCCAGACGTGCCTTTGCTGATCTGTTA
>JAQBPF010000049.1 GCA_028287665.1 Deinococcus sp.
TCCACCTGGTACTTGGCGATGGTTTCGTCGTCCAGATTCTTCTTCCAGTTGAAGCTGGGCGAGCAGTTGTAGGCCAGCAATTTGCCGGGAAACTGGGCGTGAATGGCCTCGGCAAACTTGCGGGCGTCTTCGAGGTTGGGCACGCTGGTTTCGCACCAGATCACGTCGGCGTAGGGGGCGTAGGCCAGGGCGCGGCTGATGGCCTGCTCGATGCCGGGCCTCACGTGAAAAAACCCTTCGGGGGTACGCTCGCCCGTCAGGAAGGGCTTGTCGTTGTCGTCAATGTCGCTGGTCAGCAGGTTGGCGGCGTCGGCGTCGGTGCGGGCGATCAGAACGGTGGGCACGCCCGATACGTCGGCGGCGAGGCGGGCCGCGTTGAGGGTGCGAATAAACTGGCTGGTGGGCACCAGAACCTTGCCGCCCAAGTGTCCACACTTCTTCTCGCTGGCCAGCTGGTCTTCAAAATGTACACCCGCCGCGCCCGCTTCGATCATGGCCTTCATCAGCTCGAAGGCGTTCAGGGGGCCGCCGAACCCCGCTTCAGCATCGGCCACGATGGGCGCGAAGTAATCGATGTCATCCTTGCCCTCGCTGTGCTGAATCTGGTCGGCGCGGCGCAGGGTGTTGTTGATCCGCTTGACCACATCGGGCACGCTGGAGGCGGGGTACAGACTCTGGTCGGGGTACATCTGGCCTGCATTGTTGGCGTCTCCGGCCACCTGCCAGCCGCTCAGGTAGATGGCTTTCAGGCCCGCTTTGACCTGCTGCATCGCCTGATTTCCGGTCAGTGCGCCCAGTGCGTTCACGAAGGGTTCCTCGGCCATCAGCCGCCACAGCTTTTGTGCGCCGTGCTTGGCGAGGGTGTATTCGATGGGCAGGCTGCCGCGCAATTTGACCACGTCTTCCGCGCTGTAGTTGCGCTTGATGCCGTGCCAGCGGGCTTCCGTTTTCCAGGTTTTGTCCAGAATCTCGGCGTGGGTGCGGGGGCTGTTGGAAGAATCGTGGGTCATGGTGGCTCCTTTGGGGCAAACTGAGGGTGTGAAGGGGAAACCTCTGCCTGGTGGAAGAAGTGGGAACTTGATGCTGGGGCGCTTCTGGCCCGGTCTTGAATAGCTGCATTGTGCGGCGGGCACTCTGGGTAGAGGAGTGGTGTACTTGGAGCACAGGTGGGTACACCACTCCGGCAGGTACACCACTCTCATCCCAGATAGACAGGACGACCACCATCGGGGCCAAAAAAAGCCGTCCCGAAGGACGACTGGATGACGGCTTTCCCCTGAATTCAGTGTGCGCCGCTGAGCCACGCCGCCAGCTCTGCCTCAAATTGAGGGTGCCGCTCGTGGTGGTACAACATCCCGTGGAAGCCGAAGGCATTGGCCGCGTCGATGTTTTCCTGCACGTCGTCTACAAAGGCCACCGCAGAGGCAGGGTGCTGCATGGCCTGTTCCAACGCCGCGAAGGAATCGGGGTGCGGCTTCTTCTGGCCCAGTTCGTTGCTGAACACCAGGGCGTCGAAGCGGGCAAAGCGGGGATCGCGGCGCAGATGGTCGCTGACGACCGGGTAATTGTTGCTGAGCAGGCCCACGCGCACGCCCGCAGGCAGGGCAGCAAGCGTGGTGTACATCGGCAGATTGTCCAGAATGCTGCTCAGATACAGCGCCTCAAACTCGGCGTAGGGCATCTGCACGCCCGTTTCCTGCTGCATCACCGTCCAGAACTGGGGCAGGGTCCACGCGCCGACTTCGAGCTGCCGCACATGCCGGAAGTAGCTCTCGCGCACCCGTTCTAATTTGACGCCGCTGCGGTCGGACACATTCTGGGTCGAGCGGCCATCAAAGGTGCCGATGGTAAACACGCCGCCCCAATCGAAGGCGACGTGGCGGGTGGAGGGAGCAGCGAGATCGGTCATGGGGCGCACTATGCCGCAGGTGGGGCAGTGAGGGCGGCGGGCTGTTCAGATGAGGCGCACGCTCAGGCCCGCTCGCGCCCGTCAGGCACAATGTCCAGCAGCAATCCCCGGCGCGTCCACGCCGTCACATTCAGCGCATAGACCGCCTGCCACGCCTTACCCCAGCCCTCAGCAGCATTCTCGCTGGTGGTCAATTTCTGGCCGCGCCCATGCCTCAGCACATGCGCCCGGTGTGCGTCCAGCAGGGCGGCGGCACTCAGGTCGGGGTGACGGTGCAGGTCAATCTGCTCGCTGAGGGTGGGCGAGGGGGGTTGCGGCGCGGCAGTGGTGAGCACACAAGCGACACCGCTGGCCCGGTCTTTCAGCCACGTGACCGCCTGCACAAAAGGCTGCCGCGTTTGCCCATGTGGCGCGTGGGTGGTATCGGGCGTTTCGCTCCAGCGCAGAGCCAGCGCCGTATCCGGTTCCAGCAGATAGGCCCGCTGATGCCGCGATCCACTGATCAGCGGCGCGTAATGCACGCCGAGTTCCTGTGCGCCCAGACCGCGCAGGGCGGCGTCCTCGGCAGCCAGCGCCCGCGTCTGATCCGGTGAGGCTCCCCAGCCCCGCTCGGCCAGAGGCGTAAAGGTCAGCGAGATCTGAATCTCTGGCCCCGGCAACGTCCGGCCTTCCAGCCGCGCCCGGCTCACGTCGGGCAGCACCGACTGAGCGCCGTTGACGCCGTAAAGAACCTGAAGTTCTTCGGCGGTTAAAGCGGCCAGATTGAGGCGGGCGGGCACACCGGTCAGGATAGCGTGAACGGCCCATCAGGAGGAGAGACAGACACCAGAGAGCGGCCTCTCACCCCATCCCCGTATACTTTTCTGATGACCAGTCCGACGAGTTCAGAGCACACCTATGCCGAGGGAGTGGCCGCCATTGTCAACCTGCTCCAGCGGCATGCTGGCCCGATTGTGGTGTTGGCCCACGAAGGCCCGGACGGAGACGCCCTCGGCAGTGTGCTGGGACTGACGCGGGCGCTGAGGAGCCTGAATAAACAGGTGACCGCGCCGATGAACGTGCCGCGCTACCTGTCCTTTTTGCCTGAACCCGGCGAACTGAGTGCCCCGCTGGAACGCTGGCCCGCCGATGCGCTGGCCGTGGTGCTGGACGTAGACAACAATGATCCTGTGCGGGTGGCCGGGGCCGATCTGTCGGTGTTTGAAGGCAAAACCATCAATATCGACCACCACGGCACCAACCGCAGGCAGGCCGACGCCCTGCTGGTAGACCCGGCCCGCCCCGCTGCCGCCATGATGGTGGCCGACGTGGTGGACGCGTTGGGCGTGCCGTGGACCGAAGCGATTGCCACGCCGCTGATGCTGGGCCTGAACACCGATACCGGATCGTTCCGCTTCAACAGCGTGACGCCCCAGACCTTTGAATGTGCGGCCCGCCTGCTGGCCCACGGCGCACGCCTGGGCTGGATCAACGATCAGATGGCCCAGAATCCGCGCACCTACTACCTGCTGCTGCGCGAGGTGCTGGGCACGATGGAATTCC
>JAQBPF010000052.1 GCA_028287665.1 Deinococcus sp.
GGCGGGGCTGGCGTTGGTGGGCACGGCGCTCAGCAGTCTGGTGGCCGCACTGGGCGCAGAACGCGAGCGGGAAGCCGCGTTTCTGACGTTTGCGATCACGGCCAGCGGGGTGACGGTGTGGGGCGTAGGAAGTGCGGTGTGGGGGCTGCTGGTGGGCGGCGCGGTGCTGTGGCTGGTGGGGCAAAGGGCCGCGCAGACCCAGGGCAAAACGGCTTGAGCCGGAGACCCTTCGGTGAGTACCCTATCGGTGAGCAGAGGCTGCCTGTTGGATACGCTCAGAGGCCAAACCCCACCCACTGCTCCGTATTCCAAGACACGGGGCCACAGGTCAGGCAGCCACGCCGTATCCTCTCCCCATGCCCTCCAGCGACACTTTGCCCTTTGCCGTCCATGCCCTGCGCGATCAGTTTCCGCCTCTTCAACAGGGGCGGGCCTACCTTGACAACGCGGCAGGTGGGCTGCTGCCCCGGCGCTCTATAGAGGCGATCACCGCCCACCTGACGCAGTTTGGGGCCACCAATGCCATGCCCAGCCACGCGCCGGGACAGGCCGTCCTCGACCTGAAGACGCGGGCGCGGGCGGCCACCGCTCTCTTTTTGAATGCCGACGCACCCGATGTGGCGCTGGGGCCAAGTGCCACCGCCCTGAATTTCCGGCTGGCAGCGGCGTTTGCGCGGTTGTGGGGCCCAGGGGATGAGGTAATTCTGAGTGGGCTGGAGCATGAGGCCAACGCCAGCCCGTGGCGCGAACTGGAACGCGTGGGCGTGACCGTGCATGTGTGGCATGCCCGCCAGCCCGATATGCGCCTGCATCTGGACGACCTCCGCGCCCTGCTGACGCCGCGTACCCGTTTGGTGGCGGTCACGGCTGCCAGCAACGTCCTCGGCGTGACCGTGAATATTCCTGAGGTTTCGGCGCTGGCCCGCGAAGCTGGGGCCTGGACGGTGGTAGACGCCGTTCACGCCGCTCCACACGCCTTTCCTGATGTGCAGACCTGGGGCGCGGATTTCATTTCGTTCAGCCCCTACAAGGTCTGGGGGCCGCACCTGGGGGCGCTCTGGATTCGGCCCGAATTGCGCGGCCAACTGCCCTGGCCCAAGCTCAGCTTCGTGCCAGACGGCGATATTACGGGCATGGAATACGGCACGCCACCCTTCGAGTTGCTGGCGGGCTGGCTGGGCACACTGGATTACCTGCGCGAATTGGGTGGCAGCGAGCATCTGACCCGCGCCGCACTGCACACCGCCTCACAGCGCATTGGCGACCTGGAACGGCCCGTGATGACGCGCCTGCTGGAAGGATTGCTGAATACCCCCGGCGTGACGGTGTACGGCCCACAGAACATGGAGGGCCGGATCGGAACGGTCGCCTTCCGCGTGGACGGTCAGGCCCCTGCCCAGACCGCCGCCACCCTCAGTGCACTCGGCGTGGATGTGGGCGCGGGTCACTTTTATGCTGTGCAGCCCCTACAGGATCTGGGCGTGTACCCGGAAGGCATCGTGCGGGCCAGCATCGCCCACTACACCACCGAAGAAGATATACAGCGGCTGCTGGCGGGGTTACGTTAGGGGGTTGCGTCAGAGTTCCAGCGCCCCGTTCAGTTCATCCCTAAATCGTTTGGCCGCTGCCACGCTGGCCGCCACATCCAGCCCAGCCGCCCCTGATCCAGCCGCGTACTGCACACCCCGGCTGGCGCTGGCCAGTGCGCCCGTTCCTCCAGCATGAAAGGCAGGCGCGAGGTCGGCGGCGGCGGCTCCCTGTGCGCCCAGGCCGGGCAGCAGCAGTAAAGCGTGCGGCATCAGGGCGCGGAAGGTGGCGAGGTCGCGGGCGTGGGTGGCCCCGACCACCGCGCCGACGCTTGCGTAGGTTCCCGCTTCGGCCTCGGCTCCCACCTCTTCGGTGTTCAGACGGGCGACCTCTACGGCCACACGCTCACTGACACCGCTGCCCTGCACATCGCTCTGATCGGGGTTGCTGGTCTTGACGAGCACGAAAATACCGCCGCCATTGGCCCGCGCCGCCTCTACAAAAGGGGTCAGGGTGGCAAAGCCCAGGAACGGATTGACGGTCAGGGCGTCTCCGGCATGTGGGCCGCCCAGCCACGCACGGGCATAGGCCTCGGCGGTGCTGCCGATGTCGCCGCGTTTGCCGTCCAGAATCACGGGGAGACCCAGCGTGCGGGCCAGCGCACAGACCTCTTCCAGCAGGGTAAAACCGGGCAGGCCCAGCGCCTCGAAGAAGGCCAGTTGGGGCTTGACGCAGGCGGCGAACGGCGCGGTGGCTTCCAGCACATCCAGCGTGTGCAGCCGCAGATGCGCCGTATCGCGGTAAACCTCGGCGCGGGGGTCCAGGCCCACACACAGCCGGGTCTGGAGGGTCAGGGTGCGCTCGGTAACAGCGTCAGGAAAGGCAGGCAGCGCGGGCATCGGGGAGCAGGCTAACACGGCAGCGGGAAACGGCAAAAGCTTGGGCCACTCCGTTGGTTCTGGGCACCGCCGCGCTACACTGGCGGCTATGCGGCTTTCGGCCACCGACGTTTACGCTTTTCAGGCACTTGGATATCTGGGATTACAACATGGGTTGCCGGTGGCCAGCGAGCCCCAGGCAGGCCAGCCTCCACGCTGGATTTCCAGCGACGAGATCAGCGAGGCCACCGGGATTCACCGCCCCTATCTGGTGCGGATTCTGGCCGCGCTGACGGCCAAGGGCGTGGTCAAAAGTAAAAAGGGCATCGGTGGCGGGTACGCTCTGGCCCGCAAGCCTCAACTGATTTCTCTGTGCGAGGTCGTGCGGGCCATAGACGGCCCCGTGGCTCCGCTGAGCTGCATCAGCCTGAACTGGCACGAGGAATGCGTAGAGCAGGAACGCTGCCACGCCCGCAACACCATCTACACCCGCATGCGTGACGCGATGCTGGCCGTGCTGCAAGAGTTCAGCGTGCAGGATCTGGTCGTAGATGCCAAGCAGGGCGTGAGCTACGGCCATTGCCTGGGCCATCTGCTGAAACCCAACGCCTGAGCGGGGCGGGTCTAAGGGTCAAGTGTTCTGAATTTTAGGGGCTGTCAGGGCCGTTTTGGACGCACCAGAGGCTTTCAAGAGCCTTCTCTTGCTGCTCCTCTTCAACCCTTTGACACAGGGGCCCTGAGACGGCCCCGCCACATCCCGCCCAACCTCCACCACCACCAGAACTAAAAAGCAGACAAGTTGAGCAGTCTTGTCATCTAATGCTCTATGCTAGTGGGCATGACGGTTTTGCCTTCTTCCCCAAGCTCTCTTGCCCCGAAGGTGGCCGCCCGCACCGACCTCGCGGGCCTGCGCTTCAATCAGTGGACTGTGGTGGGTGTGACGCTGCTGGGTACCGTGCTGGGCGCGTTTTCCAGTCTGGCCTTTTTTGTACTGCTGGCGCTGGGCGCGGCCATGTTGCTCGGTGCGCTGCGCCCGGAACTCTCGCCGCTGCGGGCCGCCTACCGAATGTCGGGGCCAGCGCTGGGCCTGAAACCGGATGTGGTGGAGGAAGACCCCCGCGCCCATCACTTTGCACAGGGCGTTGGCGGCGTATTTTTGCTGGCCGCCGGGCTGAGCGGTGTGCTGGGCCTGACCGGGCTAGGCACCGTGCTGGGCTTACTGGTCATGGCACTGGCCGCGCTGAACCTGTCCCAAAAAATCTGTGTGGGCTGCCTGATGTACTTTCAATACCGCCGTCTGCGCTTCGCCGTTCTGAACCGCTGAATCTTCCCAATCCGACCACCGTTCACCAAAGGAATCTGCCATGTCTGACATCGAAACCCTGAAAAAAGAACTGCCGCCCTTCGAAATCTTTGACCTGATTCCGCAGTACGCCGCAGCGGGTCAGATCGACCCCGAAAAGATCGACCTGCTGAAGTGGGCCGGGGTGTATCCTCAGCGCCCGCAGGAAGACGGCTTTTTGATGATGCGCGTGAAGGTGCCCACCGCCGAACTGAGCGCGGCGACCCTGCGCGTGGTGGCGGGCATTGCCGAGGATTACGGGCGCGGGCTGCTGGACGTGACCGATCGTCAGGCCTTCCAGTTCCACTGGCTACGAATTCAGGACATTCCTGACATCCTGAACCGGCTGGAAACAGTGGGCCTGCATACGCGCGGAGCCTGCGGCGACACCGTGCGGGCCGTGATCGCCTCGCCCCTGGCTGGCCTGGACGCCCGCGAGCGCATCGACGTTCGCCCACTGGCCGCCGCGATGGAAGGCAGCCTGAGTGGCAACAAAGAGTTTGAAGACCTGCCCCGCAAGTTCAAGATCAGCATTACGGCCACGCCCGAACTGGAAGGCATCCACCACATCAACGACATCGGCTTTTTGGCCCATGAAGTGAACGGCGAGGTTGGATTTGACGTGTGGGTGGGCGGCGGCCTCGGTGCAGTGGCACACCTTGCCAAGCGCCTCGGCGTGTTTATCCGGCCTGATCAGGTCATCGAAGTGGGCCGCGCCATTACCGGAGCCTACCGCGATCACGGCTACCGCCAGAACCGCAAAAAGAGCCGCCTGAAGTACCTGATCAAAGACCTCGGCCCCGACAAGTTCCGCGAAATCGTGGAAACGGACTACCTCGGCTATAAATTGCAGGACGGCCCCGCCGCACCCGTGGCCCGCTTCGGCGGCAGCGATGTGCTGGGCGTGAACCCGCAGCGCGACGGCCTGAATTACGTGGTGCTGTCTACGACGGTAGGCCGAATTAATCCCGCCAAAGCCCGCGCCCTCGCTGACCTGTCGGAACGCTACGGCAAGGGCGTTCTGCGCACCACTGCCTTCCAGAACATGATGATTCCGCACGTGCAGACCGAAAACGTAGACGCGCTGGTGGCCGAACTGGCCCTGCTGGATCTGGCCCCCAAAGCCACCCTGCGCGGCACCACGATCGCCTGCACAGGCACGCAGTTTTGCCGCCTCGCCCTCACCGAAACCAAGGCGCGGGTGGCAGGCATGATCGATGAGCTGGAGCCGAAGCACGCCGATCTGGACGTGCCCTTCGTGATCAACCTGACCGGATGCTCCAACGCCTGCACGCGCTATCAGGTGGCCGATCTGGGCTTCATGGGAGCGCAGCGCATTCGCAAGGACGAGAGCGGCGAGGACGTGGCCGAAGAGGTCTACAACGTGCATCTGGCCGGCAGCATCGGGCAGGCCGAGCGCCTGGGAGCCAAGCTGAAGGGCATCGTGCCTGCCACCCGCCTGACCGAGTACACCGACAAGGTCATCAGCGACTTTAAGACCCACAAGAGCGCGGGCGAGAGCTTTGTGGAATA
>JAQBPF010000076.1 GCA_028287665.1 Deinococcus sp.
GTGGCAGCTGCGGCAAGGTCGCTGCTCTGAGCCGCCGTTTGCAGGGCGGCAGGTTTGATGGTGCCGCCCGGAATCAGGCTGCTCAGAATGGCGTCTGCGCCGCGTCCACCCACCACACCACGGGCAATGGTCTTCAGGTTCACCAGATCCCACTTCATCAGCAGGGCCTGAATCTCGCGTTTGGCGTCGCCATCGGCAAAGTTCAGCACCTTCTGGGTGGTGGCAAACAGGTTCTCGGACAGGGCACGGTCAAGTTCGGGCAGGCCCGCACCTTCGGTGGTGGTTTCGCGCATGTTGGCGGCCAGTTCGGTTTCGGTCAGCACGCGCAGGAATTCCTGATAGCTGCCCGACGAGAGCGCCGAGTCGAGCGAGCGCCCGTCGAGCAGTTTGGTTCGCATAATGCGGACACGCGTGTTGATGTAAGCGTAATCGTCGGGCATGGGGCGTCCTTTACTCGGCCAGCAGACGGCTGATCTGCGGGGCAAGTTCACCTTTCACGCGCTCCAGACGGCCCGCGAGGGTGTTGGTGATGCCGCTCTTGCCGCCATTGGACAGCACGCGCACGCCGCCCACGATGCCCGGATTTTCGCGCACGGGCAGGTCGGTCACGAGTTCGCGGGCCACCATCATGTCGGCGGGGTTCACTTCAACCGCGTCGGCGTTGGGAATGGCTTCGCGGGCCTGCCAGATCAGGCGAGACAGAATCTCGCGGTACTCGGGAGCCGCGATCACTTCTTGCAAGTGACCTTCCACGAGGCCGTACACCTGCGTCAGACTGGACTCGCCCGCTTTGAGGCGGGACGCACTGCGTTCAAGTTCGGCGGCGCTGCGGGCCCGCACCAACCCAGCCTGGCGCTGGTTTTGCAGGGCGCGGGCGCGGCTGTCGAGCAGAGACTCGGCACGGTCCTGGGCGTCTTTAAGGATGGCAGCGGCACGGTCACGGGCTTCGGCACGGATGCGCTCGATTTCCGATTGCGCCTCCTGTTCGAGAAGCTTGTCGAGCGCCATATCAGTTCAGGATGAACAGGGCGAGGAAGCCGAAGATCACGAGCGTTTCGGGGATCAGGAAATACAGCAGCAGACTACCGGCCTTGCTGGCGTCTTCGGCCACTGCGCCGACCAGGCTGGAGCCGATGCGGGCCTGAGCAATACCCGTGCCCACTGCGCCGAGGCCCAGGGCCAGACCGGCGCCGACGGCGCGGAGACCACGGTACAGGTCATCGTTGGCTGCGGCTCCTGCTTCTTGGGCCAGACCGCTGGTGGCGAGGGCGAGAACGAGGGAAGCGAGGACGATCTTGTTGTACTTGGTCATAGGGAACACTCCTGAAATTATTTGACCTGCCCTGCTCCAGCATTGACGCTGGCGCTGGGGCTGAGGCGGCGAAGAGGGTTGTAGGCGGGGCTGGTTTCGGCGTTGAAGCCGGTGGGGTTGAGGAACTCGACCATATGCAGACGCAGGGGCTGAATCACGTGGCCGATGAGCGTGAGGGCCAGCACGAAGAAGTGCAGCACCACGCCGAGCAACACACCGATGATGATTCCGAGGAAGCCGATGTTCTGGTACAGGCTCCAGCCGACATCCGTGCAGAGTTTGGCGAGGATGGCGCTGACCAGACCCACGGCGAAGATACGGGCGTAGCTGACCACTGCGCCGCCCTGCGACAGCAGTTCGATGGGCAGCAGCGGATAGTGCTTGATGACCCGGATCCAGCCGATGACGAACAGGGCAAAGCCCACGTACATGACCAGAATCAGGGGGTTGGCGAAGTTGGAGAACTGGCCGAAGTCCTTGCCTGCTTTGGTGGCAAAAGCCATCAGAATCAGGGCGCCGACGCCGCCGAACAGGGCGAGACCTTCCCAGACATGCACGGAGTCTTTGTGCTTGACGCCCTGCTGAATGCGGATGCCCCAGCCCCACAGAACCTGCACGATCCCGAACAGCAGCGCGAACACGAGGGCCACATTGCTGAAGTAGTCGGTTTCCAGGCGGGGGAACACGGTAGGAATCAGGCCGTAATGCTTGACGCCTTCATGGGCCTCAGCGACGATACCCGTCCAACCCCAGAGGCTGTTGACGATGGCTGGATCGACATAGAACAGGTGGATATGCTCGCCCAGCGTGCCGAACAGTTCGCCCGTGAGGAAGCCCCACAGGATCGACCAAGCGGCCATCACATTGGTCACGAAGCCCAGGTCCTTGAGGGTGGCAGGGGGCACATACGCGCCGAAGAAGCTGAGATCCCAGCCCTCGTTGCGCCGCGCCTTGCCCAGCAGCCACAGGCCGAACAGCAAGAACAGGAAGCCGTAGCCGATGTCGGCAATGATGATGCCGAAGAACAGCGGGAAAAACACGGCGATGACCCAGGTCGGATCAAAGGTGCCGTATTTGGGCAGGCTCATCAGCCCCATGACGAGGCTGAAGGGACGCACATAGCTGTTGTTCTTCAGTTCGACGGGAATGGTGGTGTCGTGGTGCTCGTCGGCCTCATGGAACTCGAAGCTGACGGCGTCACCAAACGTGCCCAGCGTGGCTGTCAGGGCAGGCACCCGGTCGGCGGGCACGTAGCCCTGCATGGCCAGGCTGTATTTTCCCCGTGCCGATACAGCCCGCACATCATGAATGGCGACCCGGTCTTTGAGGGCGTCGCGCACGGCGTACAGCGCGGGGCCGTGGGTCTGCGCCAGCTTTTCGCGGGTGCCGTTCAGTTGTGCCTGACGGTCTGCACCGCCCTTCTGAATCCGCTCCATTTCCGAGGCAGCTTCAGAGAGGGGCAGGTTGTCGAACCGTCCCGGCAGGCGCAGTTCACCGAGGCGAACCTTGCCCAGCGCGGTGCGGGCGGCGTCGCGTTCCCCTTTCAGGGTGGCGATGACGCCCACGCGGTTCTGGCCCACAGGCTCGGTGGCCAGCAGGTACCGGTCTTTCAGGGAACCTTGCAGCGCCGCGTCCAGTTCGGCCACGTTGTCGGTGGGCTGAAGCAGGAACGGCACCAGGCTCACGCGGCGGCTGCGGTCCAGCCCACCCACGATGCGCGACAGAGCACGCACCGCCGGGCCATAGGCAGCTTCGGCGTCTATATCGGCCTGAAGCACCTGCCGCTCTTTGGCCAGGGCACCCACCGGAACAGCGGCGGCCTCCACCACGTTTTCCCACTCACCCTGCGCGGGCAGGGGAGCGGGAGCGGGGCGGTAAGCGCCGAGTTCGGCGATGGTGCTTTCGGCCCGTGCCAGCAACCGTTCGTCTTCACGGCGGGCCAGAGCGTCCTGGCCTGCCAATGTTCCCGTGTTCAGCGGGCCGCCCGTGATGGGCTTGAGGTGCAACACCCCGGCGTCTTGCAGGGCCGCAATTACCGTTTCGCTGTCCCGCTTGCGAACGGCAATAATGACTTGCTGCATGGGGTTGATCACGGCAACACCGCCTTCAAAATGTGCTCGGCGGCCTGCTGAATCCGGGCGCTGGCCCGTTCACGCGACACCTGCGCGTCACCTTCCGCCTGCGCGGTGGCATCGGCACGAATAGCCTGCGTTTCGGTGGTTAGCTGCCCGTCATGTTCGGCCTGCATGGCCTGAGCACGCGCCTCGGCGTCACGGAGAATACGGGCCGCTTCCTGCTCAGCAGCCTCGACCTCCCGTTTCGCTTCCTCGCGGGCCGCTTCGATCTGGGCGTCCAGCGCGGCCTCACGGCTGGCCAGTTCACTCAAGACTCGACTTGAAGCGTCCAAATCCCCTCCTCCTTTACCATCGCGGCTCAAGACACCCAAACAGACCACCCTAAAAACGGTGGCATGAAAGGGTGCCGGAGCTGTGGTGGCCCGACCCTTAGAATGACGTCAGACTCAGCAAGCATCCTAACACACGCCCCCAATTGGACTGGGGGGGCATGCGTCCCGGTGAAGGCAACTTGGCTAGCGCCCGCGCCCAAAGCACCGTCAGGTTGGCTACCGTTCCGGTCCCCACCCCCCGAAATTGGCACAGCAGTGCCCGCCACTGGGGATGCGGTCAGTGGCGGGCCAGACGTGGAAGTTCGGATGTCAGGGAACAGCGTGGAGAGTGGAAAGATTCAGAGAGAAAGGGAGGACTTCAGTCGCCGCCGACGAACACAGGTGCACCGAGTCCAGTTTCGCTCTCGCTGTAGCCCTGTTCGCTGTGGGCGCTGATGTCGATGCCCGTAATTTCCTGGCTGGCAGGAATCCGCAGCGGCATGATCAGGCCGACCAGTTTGAGCAGCACGAATGTGCCGACGCCCGTAAAGATCACGGTGAACAGAACAGCCACGAACTGCGTGCCCATCTGCTCGGCAAAGGGTTTGCCGCTGCCGGTCGTCCAGGCCAGGGCTCCGGTCAACAGTGCGCCCACGATTCCGGCGACGCCGTGGCAGGCGAAGACGTCCAGAGCGTCATCGGCCTTGAGGGCCGCCTTGAGTTGCACGGCCCAGTAGGAAGCGCTGGCGGCAACGACGCCCAGCACGATGGCCGCCCAGGGGCTGACGAAGGCGCAGGCGGGCGTGATGGCGACCAGACCGACAACCAAGCCGGTCGCGGCACCGACGGCGGTGGGCTTGCCATTGCGGCCACTTTCCCAGGCGAGCCAGGCCAGCATGGCGGCGGCAGGAGCGATCAGCGTGGTGATGAAGGCGAGTCCGGCCGTCTGGTTGGCGGCGAGGGCCGAACCTGCGTTAAAGCCCATCCAGCCGAACCACAGCAGGCCAGCGCCCAGCAGCACGAAGGGAACGTTGTGGGGAATGTGGGCGGTGCGGCCATGTCCGATGCGGGGGCCGACGACCATAGCGGCGACGAGCGCACTCACGCCAGCAGCGATGTGAACCACGGTGCCGCCTGCAAAATCCAGTGCGCCGTCTTTGAAGAGCCAGCCGTCGGCACTCCAAACGATATGGGCCAGAGGCGCGTAAATCAGCAGGCTCCAGAGGCCGCCAAACAGCAGGTACGCGCCGAACCGCATGCGCTCGACAATTGCGCCCGAAATCAGGGCCAGCGCGATGATGGCGAACATGCCCTGAAACGCGGCAAACACGAAGGTCGGAATGGTGCCGCTGAGTTGGTCTTTCAACCCTTCCAGACCAAAGTTGGCGAAGCTGCCGAAGAAGGCATTGCCGCCGGAACCGAAGGCGATGGTGTAGCCCGCCAGAGTCCACAGCACGGCCACCAGACCAATCGCCACGAAGCTCATCATCATGGTGTTCAGCACGCTCTGGGCGCGGGTCAGGCCGCCGTAAAAGAAGGCCAGGCCGGGCGTCATCAGCAGCACCAGGGCCGAGGCCACCAGCAGCCACGCGGTATCGCCCGAATCCAGTTTGGGCGTCGCCGCCTGGGCGAGGGCCGCGCCGCTGAGCAGCAGCAGGGTGGGCAGGGTCTTGTTCAGGTTCTTCATGTCTCTCCCTCCGGGGTTGGGGGCCTACTCAAATCAACTGCAGCACAGCTCAACAGCAGCGCAGCGCGGTTCTGTCTTCGCCTCTCGCTTTACTCGGTGCAGCAAAGGCCGAACTGCCATCCACTCAGAAGGTCGGCGTCAGTTTCTTTTCGGTGACAGGCGTCAGGGCAGCGCTGTCTTCTTCGCCTGTGCGAATCCGTACCACCCGGTCAAGCGTCTGCACAAAAATCTTGCCGTCGCCCACCTCGCCTGTGCGTGCGCCCCGGCAGATGGCGTCTATGGCAACCTGCACAAACGGTTCGGACACGGCCATCCGGAATTCCACCTTGTCGCGGAATTCGACCATGACGCGGGTGCCCCGGTAGTGCTCTACGACTTCCTGCTCACCGCCGTGCCCGCTGACGCGGCTGAGGGTGATCCCGCTGATCCCTGCTTGAAACAGAGCTTCCTTGACCTGTTGCACCCGCTCGGGGCGCACAACCGCCGTGATCAGTTTCATGGCGTCTCCTTTGCACTGCGTGATTTGCAGGCCGTCAGTCTTAGCTCGGTGCATCCCTGCATAGGTTCAGTGTGAGTAAGTCTGTGCAACTTGTCAACGAAAACTCGGACAGATGTCCAGATTAAGATGATCAGTTTGCACAAGTTGTCCAGAACGCGGGCCTTGTATGAAGATGACTCGGCAAACTGTTGCCAAAAGCATGGACGCTTTACCGTCGAAGAATTGACATACGGAGAAAATGTGGCACCGAAAAAAAGAGAGGCCCGTGATGGCTCCTCTCCCCTGCTGTATAAAAACAAAACTGGCTTGACTACAGAATTCGGCGGCCCCGCACCCGC
>JAQBPF010000080.1 GCA_028287665.1 Deinococcus sp.
AGGTACTCGGAGTAATCGAGGTTGGTGACGACCATCTGGAACGGCTCGTCCACTTTGACGGGAGGGCTGGGGATGTATTCCAGCACCATCTCGAACAGTTCGTGCATGTCTTCCTGCGGGCTTTCCAGATCCTTGTAAGCCTTGCCTTCGCGGGCCACGGCGTACAGGATGGGGAAATCCAGCTGGTCGTCGCTGGCGCCGAGTTCGGCCATCAGGTCAAACGTCAGGTTGACGACTTCTTCGATACGGGCGTCCTGACGGTCGATCTTGTTGATGACCACCACGATTTTCAGGCCCAGTTCGATGGCCTTACGCAGCACAAAGCGGGTCTGGGGCATAGGGCCTTCGGCAGCGTCCACCAGCACCAGTGCGCCGTCCACCATGCCCAACACGCGCTCCACTTCTCCGCCGAAATCGGCGTGTCCGGGGGTATCTACGATGTTGATTTTGATGCCCTTGTACTCCACAGCGGTGTTTTTCGCCAAAATGGTAATGCCGCGCTCTTTTTCAAGATCGTTGCTGTCCATGGCGCGTTCGGCAATTTCTTCACCGTGACCGAGTTTCAGGGTTTGCTTGAGAAGTCCGTCTACCAGCGTGGTTTTGCCGTGATCGACGTGTGCAATGATCGCAATATTCCGGTATTCCATGTTCATTCTCTCCCCCGCCCGCAAGCGCACCAGCAACGGGCTGGAGGCGAGGGCGGAACTTGGTGCATGTCCGGGGCGCTGGCCTGACACTGTGGTCAGGATGTGCCTGTTCAGAAGCCCAGCGGCCCCGGCATGAAAAGGCTCGCCACACATCACTGGTGGGCGAGACACCCAAACATAGATTCTAGCAGATCAGTAGAGGGTCAGGGCAGGGTCAAGCAAATTCACAGTGGGGGGAGCCATGACCAGCCGCCGATGTCGATTCGTCCGCCCGCAAAGCAGCCTGACGTGCGCCCCGGTTCTGTGCATGAATGGTGCCAAGGAGGACGCGATCTCCTTCAGGCAATGCTTGAGCCAACAACGTGGTCAGCGCCGCGCCGTATCCACCTCCCCGGCAAGTTGGAGACAGGATTAATTCCTGAACTGAATAGGCGTTGAGGCCGTGTTTGGGCTTGGGCAACACTCCCACATATCCCGCCCACTCGCCGTTTCGCAGCACGTCGAACATGGTTCCAGCCTCTATTGTTTCCTGCAGATCTTCCTCAGACAGGATGCGGGCCTGACCGGGATGGGCCGGATGCAGACGGTCTACATCGGCGTAAGCCTCCCGCGCCGCCTCCAATTGGGAGGTGTCCAGCGTGGGCCGGAGCGACAATTCTGGCGGAGTGGGACAGCCTTGCAACTCGCGCACAGGTGCGGCCAGCACACGCATATCTGGCTGTGTGCCTGCAAAAGCCCCGACTTCGGCAGACGACCAGAACCGGAGACGCTGGGGATTAAACACTGCATAAGTGTGGTGCGCCAGAGCGGAGAGCGCGGGCAGATCGGCGGCCAGCACGGGGCGAGAAGTGGCACTCACATCCATGAACGGCTTTTCAGAGTTGCCACCCTCAAACCGGATGCTGAGCATGGCCTCTAGGTCAGGAAGTACCGAGAGCCACTGGTTCAAGAATGCTTGGGGCGGCTGAGAGATGTTCATGCGCTGGACACGCTCGCCCGCCAACTCCAGATCGGTTGCCAGTTGAAGATCAAAAGCGTGCTCGTCAGCCAGATTGCTCAGGCGTTCTGTTTCCGAACACCAACTGAGACTGAGTGGATGCTGGGCAGCAAGGCTAAACCGGGCAAGGGCCGAGGCGGTGGGCAACGTTAGAGGGAGCACTGGCCTGAGCTTAGGGCGCTTGAGCAATGAGCGAAATGGGCTGAATGGCTGAGGCTCTGGTCTGCTAGGCTAGAGGCCACCTAACGAGCGTTTGTTTTTTCTCCGCCTGTTCACCCGGAGGTTTACCGATGAAAACCAAGAATGAATGGCTGCAAAGTGTGTATCAGCCCGCCGTGGCCAAGCACCCGGAGCGCAAATACAACCATAAGAACCTGTCGGACATGGAGCCTGACCCGATTTACACACAGGATGACCTGAAAGACTGGGACGCCGAGCGTGATCTGGGCTATCCGGGCGAGTTTCCCTATACGCGGGGCGTGCAGGCAAGCGTCTACCGGGGCAAACTCTGGACAATGCGGATGTTTGCAGGCTTTGGCAGCGCCGAACAGACCAACGAGCGTTTTCACGCCCTGCTTAAGGCCGGACAGACGGGCCTGAGTACCGCCTTTGACCTGCCCACACTGATGGGCTACGACTCCGATCATCCCTTCAGCAAAGGCGAGGTGGGCAAATGTGGCGTGGCGGTAGCAAGCCTCGCTGACATGGAAATCTTGTTTCAGGGCATCGACCCGGAACAGGTCACCACATCTATGACCATCAACAGCCCGGCCAATGCCATCTGGGCCATGTACATCGCCAACGCCCAGAAACAGGGCAAAGACCTGAACAAAATTGGCGGCACCATTCAAAACGATATTCTCAAGGAATTCATCGCCCAGAAAGAATTTATCTACCCGCCCGCGCCCAGCGTAAAACTGGTCATCGATACCTTCGAGTGGGGCCCCAAGGTGGTGCCGAAGTGGAATTTCATTTCGGTCAGCGGCTACCATATTCGGGAAGCGGGCGCGACGGGCGTGCAGGAGTTGGCCTTTACACTGGCCGACGGCTTTCATTATGTAGAAAAGGCGCTGGAGCGTGGGCTGGACATCGACGAATTTGCGCCGCGTATCAGCTTTTTCTGGGACATTCACAACGACTTTTTTGAAGAGATTGCCAAGTTGCGGGCAGCCCGCCGAATCTGGGCGCGGCAGATGCGTGACCGCTACGGCGCAAAAAATCCCAAATCCTGGATGTTGAGAACGCACTCCCAGACCGCCGGGGTGAGCCTGCCCGCGCAGCAACCGCTGAACAACATTGCGCGGGTAGCGATTCAGGCGCTTGCCGCTGTGCTGGGCGGCACACAGAGCCTGCACACCGACGCCTTCGATGAAGCGCTGGCCCTCCCCACCGAAGAAGCCGCGACGATTGCCCTGCGAACGCAGCAGATCATCGCCTACGAAACGGGTGTGGCGGGTGTGGTTGACCCACTGGCGGGCAGCTATTACGTAGAAAAACTGACGGATGATATAGAGGCCGCCGCACTGGGCTACATCGAACAGATTCGCGCGATGGGCGGCGTGGAGGTCGGGATCGACAACGGCTTCTTCCAGCTCGAAATGGCCGAGGCTGCCTACCGCTACCAGCGCGAAGTGGAGAAAAAGAGCCGAATTATTGTGGGCGTCAACGACTTCGTGCAGGACGCTGTGCAGGTGCCCCTGCAACTGATCGACCCAGAAGTGGAGCGTGTGCAGGAAGCGCGGCTGGCACAGGTTCGGCGCGAACGCGATCCAGCCCGCACCGCCGCAGCGTTGGCCGCTCTGCGTGACACCGCCGTCACTGGTGCGAATTCCATGCCCGCTTTCCTGGAATGCGCCCATGCCTACGTGACGCTGGGCGAGCAGATGGACGTGCTGAAGGGCGTCTATGGAGAGTACGTGGAACCCGCGATGGTTTGAGAGTGGGCCAGAGGCTGGAGGGAGTGGGCGCGAGCGATGGCCCAAAGAGCATGGATCGTAGCCAGTGGTTTGACCACGATCTACGATCCATTTTTTCCGTACACCTGACGACGCAGGTTCAACTGCCGCCCCTCAGGGCTTGACGCCAAACACTGTGACGGCATTCAGGGCGTCCAACAGACCCGCACCCACGCTGAGTCTGGCGTTGTCGGGCGACCAGGACAGGAAGGCTGGAGCATTGGCCAGAGGCGGGGTGGTGGCGGCGACTTTGCCCGTGGCGGTGTCTATCAGATCAATGCGGAAGCCGCGCTCATCGGCGTTCACCACGGCCAGCAGGGTGCTGTCGGGACTGAAGCGGTGCAGGTTCTGGCGGGTGGCGTCCGGATTGGCCTTGACTGTGGCGTAGGGGCGGGCTTCGCCGGGGCGGTAGAGGCCGACTTCTGCCGGACTCGGTTCGGATGTTTGAGTAACAGAACCCAGCGCCAACACGCCTTTGCCGCTGATCTGGAGCGAGGCGTAAGACTGGTTGGCGCTCAGGGGCAGCACAGACAGCGGGGCGCGTTGGCGGGTGGCGAGCGTGTACACGAACGGCGCAGCGTTGGCAGCGGCAGGCAGGACAAACACGCGGGCGGCGTCGGGCGAGAGGGTCAGTGTGGAGGCGGCCAACACCGCTGGGGCCAGGTTCAGCGCACTGGGCTTGAGGGTCGCCACCACTTTCCCGCTGGCCTGCGCAACTGCCGTGACACCCGCCGCACTCCACGTCAGCGCGTGATTGCCCCAGTGGTTCACGCTCAGCCGGGCTTCTGCACCCTCCGCCGCTGCGACAGAGGTCAGCACCCGCACTGTACTGCCAGATACTGTACCGCCCGATACTGCGCCACCCGAGAGCAGGCCCACTTCCTGCTTTTCCTCAGACAGAACCCCGAGCGTCCAGGTGCTTTTGTTCATGGCCTGCACCGATGCAAACCCACCTGCCACGGTTTTCGGGCCTGCCCGCAGTTCACCGGAAGGCAGCAGCACCGCGCCCTCTCCCCCACCCATCAGGGCGGCGGGCAGAGCCAACCGCTGAACATCGCGGAAGGCCAGATCGGCGTTCAGCAGGTCGCCGCTTGCGGTCAGGGCCGAGACCCGCCCCAGCACCGACAGGCTGACGGCTTCAGGCAAGACGCCCTGAATCGGCAAGACGCCCTCCCGGCGCCCCGTTTGCAGGTCGCGGGATTCTGCGTTGCCATCTACAAAAGTCAGCACCGAGGCGTCGGGGAGAGGCAGGCCAGAGGCAGGCTCCGTGGTGGTCAGGCCGCGCAGCACAGTCGAGCTGGGAAAGCCTTCGCGCAACGTGAGGAGCACGGACCCGGTCCGCACGGCCACGCTCCGGCCACTTGCGCCAAATTGAGCGTTCTGGGGCACGCACAGGGCGTCACATTGGGTGCCCGATAAAGCCTTCAGCGTGTAGGTGCTGATCAGTTGCACGCGTCCGCGACCAGCCACCACGGTGCCAATGACTGCCCGTTGGCCGTCTGGAGCCACAAACAACGAATTGACCGGCGTGTTCTGAACCGTCTGGCGCACGCCCGTCAGGACATTCAGGCGGTCCAGTCCCGCCGGGCCCGCCAGCAGCAGATCACTGTCGGAGACGAAGCCCGAACCGCTCAGAGGCCCAGTCGCACGCTGAACCACGCGCACGCCGTCACTTAACCGCCAGACATTCACGCTGTTGCCCGCCAGGGTCACTGCCAGGGTGCCGGATGGATTGACGCTGAGTTTTTCACAGACCGATTCGCCTGTAGACATCAAGCGGTTGATGTGATTGCTGCCGTCCAGGACAAGCAGACGGTTGCCCAGGCACACGGCCCGGAATCCGCCGGGCAACCAAGCGGCGCCGCCCACCTGGACAGGACCCGTGACCTTGATCTGGCCCTCTACCGTCACCGTCAGGGCAGAGGCGGGGACCACGACAGGAGCGAGACAGGAAAGGGCCAGTAACGTGCGGAAATTCACGCCGCGCAGTGTAAGCGTGTGGCAATGACGGCAGAATCACAGCCGAGCTTGGAACCAGAACGGCAGACAGAAGCGGGCGCCCCCCTCTGGGAACGCCCGCTTCTATCTGCCTGCGAAAATCAGCCTGCTGTGGAACTTAGAAGGTGTAGCCCTTGGAGACGACCACGACGCCGCTGTCGGTGACGGTAAAGCCGCGTGCCAGATCGTCTTCGCGGTTCAGGCCGATGACCGTTCCGGGCGGAATGATCACGTCTTTATCCACGATCACGCGCTTGAGGCGGGCGTGGCGGCCCACTTCCACGTCATCGAACAGCACACAGCTTTCTACCACCGAATAGCTGTGCAGGCGCACGTTCCGGCCCAGGACACTGTCGCGGACCGTGCCGCCGCTGATGATGGTGCCCCCGGCCATAATGGTATTGAAGGCCTGCCCCTTGCGCCCTTCCGATTCATGCACGAATTTGGCGGGCGGAGAAAACTCGCTGCTGGTTCGCAGCGGCCACTCGGGGTTGTAGATGTCGAATTCTGGATTGACCGTGACCAGATCCATGTTGGCTTCAAAGTAGGCGTCCAGCGTGCCCACGTCGCGCCAGTACAGGTTGGGGCCTGCCTGACCGGGGATGGGGTTGCGGTGGAAATCGTAGGCCATGACGTTATAGCCGTCCGACAGCGCGCGTGGAATCACGTCGCTGCCGAAATCGAAGCCTTCCTCGCCGCCCGACATGCTGGTTTCCAGCAATTCATCCAGCGCCTTGCGGCTGAAGATGTAGTTGCCCATGCTGGTCAGGCTTACGCCCTCCTGGCCGGGAATGCTGGGTGGGTCTTTGGGTTTTTCCAAAAAGTCCGTCACTTTCCAGCGCTCGTCGACGTGCATCACGCCGAACTGGTGCGCCTGACTCTGGGGCATCGGGTAGGCGGCAATGGTGATGTCAGCGCGGGAGTCGATGTGCGTCTGAAGCATGTGCTCCACGTTCATCTTGTAGATGTGGTCGCCGCTAAAAATCGCCACGTAATCGGCATCGTAGTTGTCGATCAGGTGCATATTCTGGTACACGGCGTCGGCGGTTCCCCGGTACCACACGGGGCCGAGTTCCTCCAGACGGTACATCTGGGCGGGAACCAGCGTAATGAAATAGTCGCTGAGGAAGGTGCCGAAGCGCCAGCCCCGCTGAATGTGCTCGGTGAGGCTCTGGGCTTTGTACTGCGTCAACACGTAAATGCTGAACATCCCCGAGTTCATAAAGTTATTGATGGCGAAATCAATGATGCGGTACTTGCTGCCAAACGGCACAGCGGGCTTGCTGCGCTTTTGCGTCAGCGGCGCGAGGCGTGACCCCTGCCCACCCGCCAAAATCATGCCCAGAACTCTTGGCTTCATGTGCTCTCCCCCTAAAAATGATGCCGAAACGCGGCCCCGGCTGAGGCCCGTGTAGGCGTGTGTGAGAACCGGCTGACCGAAAGACCAGTTGGCCGCCCGACTCCGCTACCGTACCGCCTGAAAATGAGGTGTAACTCACTTCTGAGTTTAGCCTGTGCTGCGGAGGGGCGGGGCACACGCTTAGGCAGGACAGGCCAAGACTGAACGTGGTGTAAAGATTTCTGCTGTCCAGCTCCAGGGAAACAGCTCAGATGTGCTGGCTTCTGCGTAGGTCGGACAACTGGGCGGTGAGCAAAGCTGCGGCCTGATCCAGCGCCAGAGGCGGGGCCGCCAGTTGGGTGCGGGACCAGGTCAGCTGGCGCTTGGCATATTGCCGGGTGGCCAGGGCAATGGCCTCCTGGGCAGCCTGCAAGGTCAATGTTCCCCGCGCGACGGCCAGTGCTTCGCGGTAGCCCAATGCCTGCCACGCGGTAGCCCGCGGCAGAGCGTCTGGCGAGAGGCGCGAGGCCAACCACCCGGCTTCCTCTGGCCAGCCCCCAGTCAGCATGGTGCTCACACGCTGCCCTATCCGCTGTTCCAGTTCGGCGGCAGGCCGAGTAAAGGCCGTGACCCGGTAGGAAAATGCGGGTGTAGACCGTCCAAACTCGCCCGGAAAGTGTCCGGTGCTCCGGTAAACTTCCAGCGCCCGAACCACGCGGCGGGGATTGCGCTCCATGCGGGCGGCCTCGGCAGGATTGACAGCGGCAATATCGGCCAGAAGGGCATCCAAGCCCCGGGCAGCAAGGTCGGCTTCGACTTCCGCCCGCATTCCGGGCTCTGAGGGAGGCGTCAGGGGCAGTCCCCGTGTCAGGGCGCTCAGATAGAATCCGGTCCCGCCCACGACCAGTGGAATTTTTCCCCGCGCCAGCACGTCCTTCAGAGCCGTTTCAGCTTCGGCCACAAAGCGGGCCACGTCGTATTCTTCCTCCACATCAGCCACGTCGATCAGGTGGTGCGGCGCGGTCTGCTGCTCGGCGGCAGTGGGCTTGGCTGTGCCAATATTCAGCCCCCGGTACACCGTGAAGGCGTCTGCGGCAATGATCTCCAGGTCTCCCGGCTCGGCCAACTGGAGTGCCAGCGCGGTTTTCCCGGCAGCAGTGGGGGCGGTCAAGACAGGCAGGACAGGCGTAGCAGACATCACACCGGGAAGTTTAGTAGCGTTATGGACATGAATGAGCCAGTTCTTGCCCGACTTCAGCATTTGATGGCCCTGCGTGAAGAGGTAGAAACGCTGGGGAGTGCCCGCCCGTGGGTGCCTGCCGCCGATTGGATCGATGGCGATTCCCATCTGATTTTGCTGCTGGACGTTCCCGGCGTGGACCCCGATACGCTGGCCCTGACCGAAGAAGACGACACTGTGACCGTTCAGGGCCAACGCCGCTTGCCCGCATTGGCCCCAGAAACGCCGCAGGGGCGGGTGCTGAGCGACGAGCGGCACACCGGAAGCTTCATCCTCACGCTGGTCTTTCCGGAAGCGGTGCTGCCCCAGAGTGGCGAGGCCCGCCTGAGTGCCGGAGTCTTGAGCGTGCACTTCGAGAAACGCCACCCCACCATCGACGCCACGGCGCAGGAACTTGGCGAGGAAACGGAAGGAGAAGTCTAGACGATCCAACCCTACGGAAGCAGTGGGAGTCCCCTCAAGCTGGCGTGCCAGAGGGGATCAGGGCTGCCTTCTGAACTCCGCATCTGACGGCCAGACGCTTCGGGGCTGCTCTCCGTGTTTCAGTTCCAAAAACTCAAGCCGGACGCGCGCCTGGTCACGCTGATAGCGCAGGTCGTGGTTTTGCTGTGCCAATCGCAAAGCCAGTTCTTCGCTGAGCTTCAACCGGGCTTCAGTCTCGGTCAGTTGATGCTGAATATCCTGCTCTTTTTGTTCGGACACGCTGCCGCCCCGCCACTCCCTGATCACATGCGACAGGCCCACCAGCAGGGCGATGATGATGGTCGCTGCCCCACTCTTGGCCAGCAATGGCAGCACCGCCGTCAGGTCAAATCCACTCATCCTTCTCCTCCTCCTGTTCAATGCAAACCCTGTCTGGTACGGAATCCAGATGATGCCCGCCCAGTCGAGCCTGCGGATCGATACGGCCACCACCTGGCTGTCCAACTCTGCGGCCCAACTCTGCGGCGTAGCTGTTCCCGTCCCCCTTATCGAATTCCAACACGACGGGATTTAAGAGGAGTTCGACTCAACCTCCCATACTTGATCTATTCCCAACTTACGGCAGCTTCCCACTTCCAGAACGGGGATTGTTGCAGAGAGGGCAGCTTCTTCCTTGCCCAGACAGACGCCCCCGCCTAACTTCCAGATTGAGCACTGGCTTCAATCTGGGAATAGAATACGACTGTCGACCTTCAACGTCAATTTAAATAAATATAATCCCAACATGGGTGTTAAGCCTACCCATTTCTTGGTACGTAGGGTACACTAAAAATATGAACGCACCAGACTGGTTTGGGAACAGAACTTGTGTTTGGGTGGCGCAACATGACCATTGCTAAAACCGCAGAGCGGGCCAGACGAACAAAGGAAGCCGACCCACGCGCAGCGCAGCACGGGCAGATCATCCAACAGCGGCGTCTGGAGTTGGGTCTGAACCGGCCTGCTTTCGTGACCCAGATGGACAAGCACGGGCAGCACATCAGCGCTGATTACCTCAACAAGCTGGAGCGGGGTACGGCGGCTCTCTCCAGAGCATCGCTGGATGTTCGGGAGGCCGTGCGGGCGGTTCTGGGGTACTCGCCCGAGGAATGGCATGCACGAACCGGCCTGTATACGCCGACCTCCGGTCCTCTGCCCACC
>JAQBPF010000093.1 GCA_028287665.1 Deinococcus sp.
CATCAAGGGCATTCTGGCCGAAGAGGGCGCAGCCACCCCGAGCGCCACACCCGCCCCCACCGATTCACAGGCGGCCACCCAGGCACCTGCCGCCCACCCAGCCGCGCCGCAAGTTCAATCCGCGCCTCCCACCCAGCACCACAAGGATGACGTGACCGCACCCACTTCCAACTCTGTTCCGTCCAGCGCAGCTCAGGCCGCATCCGGTCAGGCAGCGTCCGCTGTCGCCGTTCAGGAGGCCCCCCCCCGTGCAGGGACCCGAAATTCGGCACCGCGCCCCCGTCGTGACCATCATGGGCCACGTCGATCACGGCAAAACCAGCCTGCTGGACTACATCCGCAAGACCAAAGTGGCGGCCAAGGAAGCGGGCGGCATCACGCAGCACGTGGGTGCGTTCGAGGCTCAGACCAGCAAGGGCCGTATCGTGTTCATCGATACGCCCGGCCACGAAGCCTTTACCACCATCCGCGCACGCGGGGCCAACGTCGCTGACATCGCCATCATCGTGATTGCCGCCGACGACAGCCTGATGCCCCAGACCCGCGAGGCGATTGCCCACGCGCAGGCTGCCAAAGTGCCGATGATCATCGCTATCAATAAGGTGGATTTGCCTCAGGCCGATCCTGACCGCGTGAAGACGGACTTGACCCAGTTGAACCTCGTGCCGGAAGAATACGGCGGTGATTTGGTCGTCGTCCCGGTGAGCGCCAAAACGGGCGAGGGCGTGGAAGAACTGCTGGAATACATCAGTCTGACGGCAGAACTCGAAGACCTGCGGGCCGATCCCAAGGCTGCTTTTGGCGGCGTGGTCATCGAAGGCCGTGTGGATCGTCAGCAGGGCGTCCTGACCACCGTGATGGTGCAGGAAGGCACGCTGCACGTGGGCGACTTTCTGGTGGTGGGCGAGAACTACGGCAAGATCAAGGCCATGAACGACAGCAACGGCGCACGCATCAAGGAAGCTGGCCCCAGCACGCCTGTGCAGATTCTGGGCTTCAGCGACGTGCCCAACAGCGGTGAAAAGGTGGCGAGCGCCAAGAACGAGCACGCCGCCCGTGAAGTGGTCGCCAGCCGCCAGTCGGATCGCCGCGACATCGAAGACGCCCGCGTGCAGCGCCGCAAGACGCTGGAAGAAATGATGGGGCCACTGAGCGAAGACCGCACCGTGAACCTGATCGTTCGCGCCGATTCGCAGGGCAGCGTGGAAGCCATTCAGGGCATCTTGGCCCGCCGTGAAACCGACACCGTGAAGCTGAATGTGATGCTGGCCGGAATCGGCGCACCCACCGAGGGCGACGTGCTGCTCGCCAGTACCGCCGAAGCCACGATCTTATGCTTCAGCGTCACCGCCCCGGCAGGTGTCAAGAAAATTGCCGACAACAAAGGCATCGATCTCAAGAGCTACAAGATCATTTACGAGATGATCGACGAAGTAGACCGCCTGATCAAAGGCAACCTCGAGCCTGTGTTCGAGGAGAAATACCTGGGCCGCGCCGAAGTCCGCATGGTCATTCGTCACCCCAAGAACGGCAACATCGCCGGGTCTTACATCACCGACGGCAGCTTCAAGCGTAATGCCAAAGCCAAGGTCACGCGCGGCAAAGAAACCGTGTATGAGGGCACCATCGTGGGCCTGAAACGCTTCAAGGACGATGTACGCGAGGTCAAGAACGGCTTCGAGTGCGGAGTGAACCTGGACTGGGAAGGCGTGATGGAAGGCGACATCATCGAAGCCAGCGAAATGGTGGAAGTCATTCCAGCGTAAATCCTGAGCAAACAACACCTTCAGTAAGACAGCACAAGCAAAAGAGAGGCGGCCATCCCCATCGGGATACCGCCTCTCTTTTGCTTGTTGGGGGTTTTGAGCTAGAGCTTAAGCGCCGTCAGTAGGAACGCCTCCACGGGGGGCAGTTGGGGCGGGGCGGTTGTCTGGGCCATTGTTCGGGCCGTTGCGGGGGCCGTTGTCTGGAGTACCGTTGGGGCCACCATCAGGGCCGCCGCGTGGGCCACCAGCCGTGAGTCCAAAGTTGGCGTCGGCGGTGGCGCGGGCCAAGTGCTGATCGGCCTGAGCCTGCGTTTGCTTGCCTGCTTTGACGTCTGCGGCCAGTTGAGTCTTCAGGGCCGCCAGAGCAGCGGTGCGGATGGTGGCGGTGCTGACGCCTTTGGCTTTGGCGAGGTCGGCGATGGTTTTACCGGCCTGCAATTGCTGGCGCAGGGCGTCGGGGGTCAGGCCGAGGGTCTTGGCAACCGCAGTGTCGATAACTCTACGGGGGCCACCGTCGGGGCCACGTTGTCCGTCACGGGGGCCATTGTTGGGGCCACCCTGCGGGCCTCCACGCATTCCGGGCTGCTGGGTCTGGTTGTTCTGGGTGGGGCGGGTCTGTTGATTGTTCTGATTGCGCTGGGTCTGTGCAGCTGGGGCGGTAGGAGTAGCGGCGGCGGCAAAAGCAGCCGTGGTGCTGAGGGGCAGGAGGGCGGCGAGAGCGATCAGGGGGAAGCGGGCCAGTTTACGGTGAGTCATGGTGATCTCCTGTGGGGTGCAGCTGAGAGTGTGTCTGAAGCTCTTCTCTCGGCCACGAGCAGATGATGCGGGGCACCGGTTAAACAGGGGCTAATGACGAGGTGTCAACTTCAGACCTGCCCGCAGGCCCCTAAAAGAGGGGGCGGTCAGGAGTCAGACAGGCCGGGTTTGATATGCTGCGGCGCTTTGAGACGCCTGACGCTTCTTCAGAAATTCTGGCCTTCCGTTGTGGGATGGCCGGGAATGCTGACTCTGCTGTCGGTGTTGGCGGTGCTGATGGGGTCGCCTCCTCAGGTGTCGGGGGCAGCCCCCAAAATGTCGGCGGGCACGGTCGCGCCTGTGCTGCCGGAACTGCGGCCCGCGCCTCAGCCCTCGGCAGGTGCGCCCACGCTGACGCCCGCGCCCGCCGAACCGTTCGTGCTGCCGCAGGCGCCTTACGGGAAAGCAGCTCTGCTGCTGGCCTGGGAAGAGCCGATGCTGAGGGTTGACCTGAATGTGCTGGGCAGGCGGCAAACAGATGGAGGCTGATCCAGGGGCGTGCTTTTCCGACAGCCCTCATCCCACGCCCTCCACCCCACTTCAGGAGTTTTCCCTGTGACCTACAGCAACAATAGAAACCGTCGTCCGACTTCCCGTAAAACTGCGCCCAGTGGCGCAAACCGCTGGACGGGCCTGCTTCTCCTGCTGGCCCTCCTGGGCAGCCTGCTGTACATCTGGCGGCCCTGGGAACACCGCAACAACCTCTGGAGCGTCTGGAACGACCAGT
>JAQBPF010000120.1 GCA_028287665.1 Deinococcus sp.
CTCCCGATCTGCACCCCGCCGACTTTGAAGCCAGCGTCAACGCCTTGCAGGAGGCGGGCGCAGACGGCCTGATCATCAGCAATACCACCCTCAGCCGCACCGGACTGACCCACACCCACGCTGCCGAAGCGGGCGGCCTCAGCGGGATTCCGTTGGCCCTCCGCAGCACCGCGCTGATCGCCGACGCCTACCGCCAGACGCGGGGCCGCCTGCCGATTGTGGGGGTGGGCGGCATTTTTACGCCCGAGGGGGCCTACGCCAAAATTCGCGCCGGGGCCAGCCTGATCGAGTTGTATACCAGCCTGATCTACGAAGGCCCGCTGCTGCCCGCCCGCCTGAACCGCACGCTGGCCCAGTACTTGCAGCGCGACGGGTTTAAGACGGTAGCGGAAGCGGTGGGAGTCGGGGGAAGCTAATACTTGGAAATGTTTTTAGCCCTCCCTCTTGAGGGGGGAGAGTTGGGACTCGTAGAGCTACGCAGGAGAGGGGGTGAGTGAGCAAAGCGATTGCCCTACTCCCAATTCTCAAAACTAGCCGCAAATATCCCCTCCAAATCCTCTGCGGTGGGTACACGCGGCGCGACGGCCAGCAACCGCTGCTGCTTCAGCGCCCCCTCTACCAAGGTGGGCAAATCGGCGGGGGTGTAGCCCAACGCCTGCAAGCCGGACGGCGCACCTACATCACGCATCAGAGCCAAAAGAGCGTTGGGAAGCGCGTCGCGGTCATCTGGGGCATAGGTTTCCCCGGTCAGAAAGGTAGCCGCCTGAATGTGCCGCCCAGGGCTGGCCTCGAAGGTGAACCGGAAGGCGGCGGGGGCAGTCACGATGACGGAGAAGCCGTGTGGCACGAAGGCGTGATCGGTGGGATAACCGGGCGACTGGAAGCTGTGGCGCAGGCCCGCAATGGGGTAGGCGCAGGCGTGCGGAATATGCACCCCCGCCGAGCCGAAGCCCACGCCTGCCATGGTCGCGCCCAGCATCATAAAGCCGCGTGCCTCGGTATCAGAGCCGTCGTGCACGGCGCGGCGCAGGTAGTCTCCACCCCAGCGGAGGGCCTGGCCTGACCACAAGTCGGCCACCGGATTGCTGCCCTGATACGGGGGACGCTCGGCAGGTGTGGCCGGGCGCGGGCGCGACGTATACGGACGGCTGAGGTAGCTTTCGGCGGCGTGGCAGACCACATCCAGCCCCGCAGCGGCGATCACCTGGGGCGGCGCGGTGCGGGTCAATTCCGGGTCTACGATGGCCTGTGAGGGCCGCAGCAATCGGTGGCTGATGCCCGATTTCACGCCCAGTTCGGGCAGATCCAGAATGGCGACGGTGGTGGCCTCCGACCCGCTGCCCGCCGTGGTGGGAATCGCCAGCAGCGGCATCAGCGCCCGCGTGGGCTGGCGGCCTGCGCCGATGGGCGGGTTCACGTAGTCCATCACCCCGCCCCCGCACGAGGCCAGCAGGTTGGCAACTTTGGCCGTGTCTATGGTGCTGCCGCCGCCCAGCGCCACGAATCCGTCGGCTCCACTGGCCCGCGCCGCCGCTGCCGCCCGCTCCAGGCTCTGCAAATCCGGCTCCACGCGAATATCCGAAAAGAGGATCAGATCCGCGCCACTTTCCCGCAGATTCTCCAGCACCGCTTGCCCCACCGCCTGTTCCAGCAAGGCCGGATCGACGACAACAAAAGCCCGCCGCACGCCCAGCCGGGCCAGTTCCCAGCCTGCCTCTGCCGCCGCTCCCGGCCCAAATTTGATGGGGGTGGCTTCGACGGTAAAGATGGATTCAAAAGGAGTTGGAGCATCGGTCATGGGTGTGGCCTCCGGCGCAGTGGGGTAGGTTGTGGCGTTTCTGGCAGGCTAGCACCCGTGTGGGCCAAAGGAATCGCCCGTCTGGGCATGGCAGACGGGCGAGGATCTTCAGGTGTGGTTTAAGCGCAACGGTTTGTGTCCCCGCCTACCCCACTTTCCCCAGTCGCCCACGCAGCAGCGCGGGGCCATGTTCGGCAGCGGTACGCACCAGAATGCCCATCTTGTGCGGGTTGGCTTCCAGATCGATTCTCAGGCCCAGTTCGGCGGCACTCTCGCTGCACGCGGGGCCGATGCTGACCACCACCATGCGGTGAATCGCTTCCCGCAGTTCGGCTTCAAGGTTCATGCGGGCCGCAAATTTCAGCAGATGCAAGACCTGTGTGCCGCTGGAGAGCAGCAAGATGTCCTGGCCGCCCAGCACCGTATCGCGGATGGCGTGGGCCAGAGGCGCGGTATCGGCGGGGAAGGCGCAGCGATACACCGGAATGCTGGTCACGCGCAGGCCCGCGTGCTTGAGCGTGTGCAGCATGGCGGGCGGCGTGGCGTCGCCGTATTCCAGAATGACGGCGTGCTGACCGGGAGACAGGGTGGCAATCAGATGATCCTGAACTTCGTGCCACGTACAGGGCTTGGGCACCCCGACTCCGGTCAGGCCAAAGGTTTTGAGCGCCTGCATGGGCTTGGTGCCGCGGGCCACCATCGGAATACTTTGCAGCGTCTCCAGATGCTTGGGATCACGGGCGGCCAGGTCGCGCAGAAACAGTTTGCTGCCCACGCCCGTCATACAGGCCACCGCATGAATGTCACCTGCCGCCAGCCCCGCCTCAAACTGGCTGAGGTGGGCGCTGAGATCCAGCTTCTGCTCACGCATGCTGGGGGCCACCATCGCCACGCCGCCGTATTTGCCGATCAGCGTTGCCATTTCCTCGGAGCGACGGGATTCCAGACTCAGAACTCTTAAACCGCCAAACCAATCCATACGTCACCCCCTTTGGCACGGGCCGCGTACACGGGCAGGCGCAGGGCCGGATCGTCCAGGCTCACGCCCGTTTCCAGGTCGAAGGCATGCTTCAGCAGCGGCGAGGCCACCTTGAAGCGCAGGCCGTCGACCGCCGTGTAGCTGCCGGTCAGCCCGCGGGAGAGCACATTGGCGCTGGTGTAGGGATCGTGGTTGCCCACCGCAAAAATCCGGTCGCTGCCCCGGAAGGTCACGCGGAACACGGCCACCTGAGCGCCGTCCACCAGGGCACACACGCCCGCACCGGGCAAAATATCGTCGAGCTTGCACACGCGAACCCAGGCGGTAGACGGAGAAGAAAGGGTGAGGGTCATCATGGCTCCTGTTGAAATTTGGTGAAATTCGGAGAAATCTGGATGCTGGGACGCTGGGCAAAGAGCAGGTCTAAGGGTCTGAGAAACCCTGTTGATCAGAGTGTGCGGGGCAAAGGTCAGGGTTTTTGCAGTTCCCACTCACCACTTACGGTCTTTAATCGTCCCCGCCCGCCATCGGCAGAGGCATCAGCCCATCCAGTGACAGGGGTTGAAGCGGCGCGGGCCGAATCTGGCCCCGTTCGTCTACCCACTCGATGGCGTTGTCGCGGGCGTCGCTGTTGATGAAAGTGCGGAAGCGGGCCAAACCTGCCGTGTCGGTCAGGGCGGCGGCCCATTCGTCTTCGTAGGTGCCGATGTGGTGCTGAATGGCCGCGTCCAGATCGGCGCAGATGCCCAATTTGTCGTCCATGATCACGGCCCGCAGGTAGTCCAGCCCGCCGTCCAGATTTTCCAGCCAGGTGCTGGTGCGTTGCAGGCGATCCGCGGTTCGCACGTAAAACATCAGGAAGCGGTCGAGCAGCGTGATCAGCGTGTCCTCATCCAGCCCTTCGGCCAGAAGGAGCGCGTGCTTGGGCGTCACGCCGCCGTTGCCGCCCACGTACAGGTTCCAGCCCTTTTCGGTGGCGATCAGGCCAAAGTCCTTGCTGCGGGCCTCGGCGCATTCGCGGGTGCAGCCCGAAACGCCCGATTTGAGCTTGTGCGGGCTGCGCAGGCCCCGGTAGCGCAGCTCCAGCCGGATGGCGAGGCTGGTGGAATCCTGCACTCCGTAGCGGCACCACGTCTGTCCCACACAGCTTTTAACGGTGCGAAGGCTCTTGCCGTAGGCATGCCCGCTCTCGAAGCCTGCCGCGATCAGGTCTGTCCAGATGGCGGGCAGATCGTCGCGCTGTGCACCCAACAGGTCGATGCGCTGCCCGCCCGTGATTTTGCAGTACAGGCCGAATTTGCGGGCCACCTCGCCAATCGCAATCAATCCCTCTGCCGTCACTTCGCCGCCGGGAATGCGCGGCATCACGCTGTAGGTGCCGTTTTTCTGAATGTTGGCAAGGAAAGCGTCGTTGGTGTCTTGCAGCGGCGCGTGCTGGGGCTTCAGCACATAGTCGTTGTGCAGGCTCGCCAAGATGCTGGCGACGGCGGGCTTGCAGATTTCGCAGCCCATGCCGCTGCCGTGCGCGTCCAGCACTTCGTCCCAGCTCTGCCAGCCCTTCACGCGGATCAGGTCGAAGAGTTCCTGACGCGAGTGCGGGTAGTGTTCGCACAGGTGGTTCGACACAGTTTCGCCCAGCCGCCGCAGTTCCGTTTGCAGGAGGCCGTGCATCTGGGGCACACAGCCGCCACAGCCCGTGCCCGCGCCCGTGCATTTTTTCAGGCTCGCCACATCCCGCGCCCCGCCCGCAATGGCGCTGCACAGCGCGTCTGAGCGCACGTTTTCGCAGGAGCAGATCAGGGCGTTGGCCGCAGCAGGCAGCGCCGTACCACCGGGCAGGGGCGGCACGATCAGCGTTTCGGGCGGCACGGTCAGTGGCGTGCCACTCAGCGTCAAATCCAGCAGGTCGCCGTAGCGGGCCGTATCGCCCACCAGCAGGCCGCCCAGCACGCGCCGTCCATCTTCCGAGAGCACCAGTTTGCTGTAGGTGTTGCGGACATT
>JAQBPF010000125.1 GCA_028287665.1 Deinococcus sp.
GTCTGACGCAGCCAGCCCAGGGCCGCTGCACCGGAGTTCAGCACTGAAAGATGCCCGTCATCGGGCCGGAGCCACAGTTCTGCCCTCTGGCACTGCTGGGCCAACCACTCGCTGTGTGTGCTGGGCACGACCCGGTCCAGGCGACCATGCACCAACAGGACAGGCGGGGTCAGCTGGCTGGGGTGGAACCCCCAGGGACTGACATAGGCGAGGTCATCAGCGATCAGGCCCCCTTTGCCCGCTCGCTGGGCTGGACCGACCACCTGATTGAGCCAGGACCAAGCCCCGTTCAGGGCGGCGTAATCTGCCGAGGTAAAAGTCTCGGGGTCAAACTCGGGGTCTGAGGCCTCATAGCGCTCCTTGGCTGCGCGGCCCTGGGCAGCCGCCAGCAGAGAAGCCCGGCCAGAGGGAGTCATGCCCGCAAACCAGTCGAGGTTCTCGGCCCCAACAGGAGCGAGTCCAGCCACACTGACGACGCCCAGGACGCGGTCTGGCAACAACGCCCCACAGGCGAGGGCATGGGGGCCGCCACCAGAATGGCCCATGACCGCGAACTGGTCCAGTCCCAGCGCATCGGCGACCTGGGCCACGTCGGCGGCGGCAGAAGCGATGTCCCGGTCTGGAAGGGGCGTCGATCCACCGTAGCCCGGACGGTCATAGGACACCCAGCGCAGGCCCAACTCTGTCGCGGCAGCAAAAAGCGGCTCTGGGGGCAGACCGATATTGGGTGTACCGTGGTGCCAGAATACGGCGAGCGGGTTGTCGGCCTCACCTCTCCCCGTATCGTAGACATGGAGGGTACGGCCACCGGGAAGTTCCAGGTTTGTCTCTCTCACCATGTCTGCAGTGTACGGGCGCGGAACGCACGTCATCAGGAGCGTTCAGGCATGGCCCTTTCCCCTTTGGAGCCCAACAGCAGCAGTTCAGTGCTGAGCGGCGGCAACCTTGATCCCGACACGCCCGAATCCTGAGGCGAGAGGGCCGGAGCCTGTCATGAGGAGGCCAGGCAGACTCGCCTCAGCCTTCCACTGATGTCCAGCATAGAGGCGGTCTACAACGTGCTTGGCGCACCTCTTGTTCCGCACAACATCGGCCTCAGGGTCACCGGTGCTCCAGAGTCATGCGGCGCATGGGCGCAGAACGGGTAAACGAGCGGGCTTGACCCCTGCCTCAGCCCAGATTCACTCGCTCAGAGCTGAATATCGCGGGAGGTGTACAGGCCCTGAGCAAATCGATCGGAGCTGTAGGGGGCGATATCGATAAAGGGCGGGGTGTCTGCGGCGACCTGGGCCACGATTCGGGCGATGGCCGCGGCCTGCATCACGCCGTGGCCGGAAAATCCGCACGCATTGATCCAGCCCTCTGCACCGGGCATCCGCCCCACGATGGGTTCCTGATCGGGCGTCATTTCGTAGTAGCCCCACCAACTGGCGCGGCGGTCCAGACAGGCCGATTCCAGCCAGGGAAAGCGCTCCAGCGCAAGTTCCAGGGTGGGTTCCAGCCAGTCCCAGTTCATGCCTTCGCGCCAGCCGGTATCAGCGGGGTCGGCCCGGCCAAAAATCAGGCGTTGTCCCTCCGAGCGCATGTACACGCCGCTGTGCAGATCAAAAATCATGGGCAGGTGGCGGGGCGGGTCCAGGGGCGCGGTGGCAAACACCATGCGGCGGGCAGGCCACACAGGAATTTCCAGCCCTGCCAGACGGCCCAGTTCACCGGACCACGCCCCCGCCGCATTCAGCAGCAGGGGGGCCGTGACCGTGCCCACGGCACCGGAACTGCCACGAGTGGCGACGCCCCATCCATCCTCCTGACGCTGAATTCCTGTCACGGCCGTATTCAGCAAAAAACGCGCTCCTGCTTCCCGTGCCCGCCGCACATACTCATGGGTCAGGCTGTGGGCATCGACCAGGCCGTCGGTGCGGCAAAAGCTGCATCCCCCCAGTCCACCGGGCAGGAAGGGAACGTGGTTCTGGGCTTCCTGTGGGGTCAGCAGTTGCGTGGGAACGCCGTGCTGGTGCTGAAGCGCTACCCCCGCCCGGTGGTTGTCCCACTGTTCGGCGGGCACCAGCATCAGGTAGCCTTCTGGTCGGTAGCCTGATACGGGCATGGCGGCGTACTCGGCAATGCTTTCGCGGGCCAGCAGAATATTGGTTTCCGTGGTGAACTGGTGCCGGACACCTGCCACACTTTTGCCCGTGGAGCCGCTGGCCGGACTCTCGCGCTCCACCACCATGACCCTGAGCCCGGATTCGGCCAGTCGCCACGCACTGGCTGCACCGATAATCCCCGCGCCGATGACCACCACGTCGGGGCTGAACTCACTCTGGATCACGCCAGATCCGCCGCAATCACCGGAAATCCCTCGACCGGAAAGGTATCCACATTGGCCGAGCGCTGCTGCACCAGCACGCCTCCATCGACCGAAACGAACTGCCCCGTGATGTAGGCGGCGTCATCGGAGGCCAGAAAGAGGGCGGCTCCGGTCATGTCTTCGGCCACACCGTAACGGCCCAGCGGCACAGTCTTCTCGCGCGCCCGCAGTTGTTCTTCCGTGAGGCCATAGGTATTGATGAATCCGGGCACCACGCCGTTGACCCGAATGCCGTAGGGGGCCAGATCGAGCGCCATCGCGCGGGTCATGGCCTCGATTCCGCCCTTGGTGGCGTCGTAGGCCACGTTGCCCCGGTGGGCCCGGGTGGCCCCACCCGACGACGTGCTGATGATGACCCCACGCCGCCGCCGCGCCATCACGCCTGCGGCCCGGTGAGAGCACAGAAAGACGCTCTTGAGATTGACCTCAACAATACGGTCCCACCAGGCTTCGTCGGCCTCCAGAAAGTGCCGGGCCGTGTCGATCAGGCCCGCATTGTTGTACAGCACATCCACGTACCCCAGAGCCGACTCGGTGCGGTCGAAGATGGCTGCCACCTGCGCCTGGTCCGAGACATCACCGGGAACCGCCAACGCCGTGCCGCCCGCGGCCACGATCTCACTCACCACCGCGTCAACGACCTCACCGCGCAGGTCGTTGACCGCCACCTGCGCTCCTTCTGCGGCAAACCGTACGGCCACGGCCCGGCCAATGCCGCCGCCTGCTCCCGTCACAAGAACAACTTTTCCGCTGAACCGCTGAGACTGCGCGTGGGTCATCTCTCTGCTCCTTTGGTTGGGCTTTCAGAATGGGGTAATTAGGAATCGGCGCTGTTGGCACAGAGTGGAGGCGCCGTTTCGAGGCGGCTCCACCCTTCAGCCCATCGTGAATGGATCGCGGGTGGCTCCAGTCAGTTCGATCCAGACGGTCTTGGTATCGGTGTACTCCAGCACGGCTTCCAGTGAATTCTCGCGGCCTATGCCGCTCTGCTTGAAGCCGCCGAACGGTGCGTTGTAACTGACGGCGCGGTAGGCGTTGACCCAGACTGTTCCGGCCTTGATGGCGTGCGCGACCCGGTGTGCCCGCTGTCCGTCGCGGGTCCACACGCCCGCACCCAGGCCGTAGCGCGAGTCGTTGGCCAGCTCGACCGCGTGCGCTTCATCCCGGAAGGTCAGGACCGACAGGACCGGACCAAAGATTTCTTCGGTGGCCAGCGCCATATGGCTCGTCACCTCCGTAAAAATGGTCGGCTCGACAAAAAATCCGGCGTCCAGCCCCGGCCCAGTGGCCCGCTTGCCGCCGGTCAGCAGGGTCGCGCCTTCCTGGCGTCCGGCCTCACAGCGCCGCAAGATGTTGTCCAGATGGCCCCGGAAGGCCACTGGTCCCATTTCGGTGGCCGGGTCGAGCGGGTCGCCAAGCTTGATGGTCTGGGCACGCTTGAGCACCCGCGCCACCAGTTCATCGTGGACCGATTCCTGCACCAACAGGCGCGACCCCGCAATGCAGGTCTGGCCGCCCGCCGCAAAAATACCCGCGATCACGCCGTTGGCAGCGGCCTCCAGATCGGCGTCCCCAAATACCACATTGGGACTTTTGCCGCCCAACTCCAGGCTGACTCTGGCGAGGTGCCCGATGGCCGCCTGACCCACCCGGATGCCGACTTCGGTGCTGCCCGTAAAGGCCACCTTGTCTACGCCTGTATGGGCGACCAGAGCCGCGCCCACCGCGGCGCCGCCCGTAATCACATTGAAGACACCGGGCGGGAATCCAGCTTCCTGCACACGCTTGGCAAATTCCAGCGCCGATACGGGCGTCTGATCGGCAGGCTTGACCACCACCGTGCAGCCTGCCGCCAACAGTGGGGCCAGCTTCCAGGTCAGCAGCAACAGCGGCGAGTTCCACGGCACGATGGCCGCCACCACGCCCACAGGCTCGCGCCGGGTGTAGATGAAATAGTTGGGCTTGTCGCTGGGAATGGTCTCGCCGTGCAGCTTGTCGGCGGCTCCCGCGTAATATTCGTACCACTCCGGCAACATGCGGCATTGGCCCTGCATCTCGCGCAGCAGCTTGCCATTGTCGCGGGTCTCGATCTCTCCCAGCAGGTCGGCGTCACGGGCCAGAAGCTGGGCCAACCGATAGATCAGCTTGGAGCGCTGGCGCCCGGTCATCCGGCTCCAGGGGCCTTCATCCACTGCGTCGCGGGCCGCCTGAACCGCCAGATTCACGTCTTCTGGCC
>JAQBPF010000185.1 GCA_028287665.1 Deinococcus sp.
GCATGATGGTCGGAGAAATCTACCTGCCGATAGACCGCCTGCTGCCGTATTCCGGCACGCCTGACGCGCAGATGGTGCATCTGCCCTTCAATTTTCACCTTATTTTGCTGCCCTGGACGGCGAATGAGGTGCGAGCCTTTGCCGACAGCTACGACGCGGCCAGCACCCTTGCAGGCGCTTGGCCCAACTGGGTACTGGGCAACCACGATCAGCACCGCTTCAAGTCTCGGGTGGGAGCAGCGCAGTACCGCGTAGCCCAGACCCTGCTGCTGACCCTGCGCGGCACGCCCACCGTGTATTACGGCGATGAACTGGGCATGGAAAACGTGGCGATTCCCCCCCATCTGATGGTCGACCCGGCGGGCCTGCAACAACCCGACGTGCCCAGTGCCAGCCGCGACCCCGAGCGCACGCCCATGCAGTGGGGAACAGGCCCGAACGCCGGATTTGCTCCCGCAGACGTGACTCCCTGGCTGCCGCTTGCCCCCGATGCCGAGACCGTGAATGTGCAGGCCCAGCAAGACGACCCACACAGCGACCTGAACTACTTCCGCGCCCTGACCCAGTTGCGCCAGGATTATCCAGTCCTGCTGGGCGGCGACTACCGCAGCCTGGACACTGCACACAGCGATGTATTTGCCTTTGAGCGCACAGAGGGCAACCAACGCCTCACGGTGCTGCTGAACTTTGGTGCAGAAATGCGGGAAGTGGCCGGACTGGGCGGCCAGACCCTGTTGAGCAGTTTCAACGACCGGCCGGACAGTCCTGCCCCCCTACGCCCCAATGAAGCGCGAATCATCCTGAATTGAGCTTGAATTTCGGAGGAGGAAGACCGGTCGTCTGGGCTTGTCTTCCTGTCTATCGCCTCTAGCCATAAGCCGCGGAACAGAGCCTCGCCGTAGACCTTCGCTACCCCCTTGGACCAAGCGACCCAAAACTCGGCCTTCCCAACGCCGCTAGTAGGGCAACCCAGCCAACGCCAGCAATTCTGCTCTGGCCCACAGCGCATTGTTGGGCCGAACCGCAGGATCACGCCGGGTCAGGATGATGTGCAGATGGGATAAGGGATCATCGCTGTGGGGCGGCGTTTCGCCCGACTCCAGCACAGAGCCGTGCAGGCCCCAGCCCAGCAATACACCCACGCCGTACAGGTCGCTTTCTGGCCCCAGCGGGTCTCCCCGGTACGCTTCCGGGCTCTGAAAAGCGGCTGTGCCCATGCGCGTGGGGGCGCTCAGAATCTCGTGCAGTGGCCCCGACAGATCAAAATCCACCAGTTTGGCACTGCCGTCCAGCTCGGCCACAATATTTTCGGGCTTGATGTCGCGGTGCACCAGACCACGGGCATGCAGATACGCCAGCGCGTCCAGCAGATGCACCAGCGTCAGCAAAAAGGCCCGGCGTTCTTCGGTCAGGGCGGGACGGGCGGCGTAGCGGTCAAACAGGGTTTCGCCCCGTGCCAATGTCACCACCAGCGCGGGCTGCTCCATGACCGTGGTGCGCTCCAGGGCCCGGACCAGTCGGGGGTGGTCGAGCGTGGCGGCATTCTCATATTCCCGGTCAGCAAAGGCCGACAGGTGCAGCGGGAAAATCTTGACGGCACAGGGCGTGCCCTCGCGCGAGACCGCAAAATACACGACGCTATGCGAGCCGCGCCCGACGGGCCGAATAAGCCGTACCCCATCACCCACAATTTGACCCGCCAAAGGCATCGTCTTCACGCTAGCGCAGGAATGGCCTTCAGGGGTAGCCACCCCAACCAGATGAAGGACCGGATTGGTCGGCGGCCAGCGTCCGGAACCGGGCTGCTCCAGTCTCAGAGCTGGCCTCTGACCCGTAGAATCGCCCCATATGACGGGCTACGGATTGGTGCTGGGCGGCGGCGGGGCGCGGGGACTGGCGCACATCGGCGTGTGGCGGGTCTTGGAAGAAGCGGGTCTGCGGCCCACCGTGTTGGCCGGAACCAGCATGGGCGGATTGGTCGGCGCGTTTATTGCTGCAGGCTATTCGGGCGCGGAACTGGAGAAAATTTCGGCGTCGGTCTCCTGGCGGCGCTTGGTGGATTGGCGGCCCGGCACCGGCCTGATCCGGGTCTCTGCTTTCGAATCGTGGCTCTCGCATCATCTGCCCACCACCTTTGAAGAGCTGCCGCTTCCCCTGGCGCTCACCGCCACCGACGTCCTCACGGGCCGGGGCGTTTACCTTTCACGCGGCAATCTGATGACGGCGCTGCGGGCCACCACGGCCTATCCGGGCGCACTGGACCCCGTTCCCCTGGGCGACATGCTGCTCTCAGACGGCGGCGTACTGAATCAGGTGCCGGTCGACGCGGCGCTGTTTCTGGGCGTGCGTCAGGTGGTGGCGGTCGATGTGACGGCGGCCAGTCCGCTGGAACTGCACGAACGGCGCGTGCTGCTGTGGCGGCGTGAGGCCCATCTGGGGCCGGTGCAGGCACTCCGGCGGGCCGTAGAGATCATGCAGGCACAACTGACCGACGCCCGCCTCAGCCTGTACCGCCCCGATATTTTGCTGCGCCCGCAGTTGGGAGACGTGGACCTGCAGAACTTCAACCGCTCGGTACAGGCCATCGAGGCAGGCCGCAGCGCAGCACTGGCCGAGTTGCCGCGCATCCAGACGCTGCTGGGGGCCACGCCCGGTGCCTGAGCCTCTGCGCCCGACACCCCCAACGCCTGAAGTACAGCTCTGCTGAGGTGGGCGTTCCTCACGCTCTATCCGCTATCCTGCGCGTTGCATGACCAGATTGCTCAAGTCCGCCCCCGGCCCCCTTCAAAAACTGTGGAAGGAACTGCTGGAACCCATCGTCTTCGCGGTGGTCATTACGCAGTTTGTCGCCACACTGGTGGGTGTGGACGGCGTCAGCATGATGCCCAACCTCCGCAACCGCGAGCGCGTATTCGTGCCCAAATACGAAACGTGGCTGCACAAGGCCGGTGTCGGCGAATTTAAACGCGGCGACATCCTGATTTTTAAGCCGCCCCGCGAGGCCGCCGACAAGATTTCTAACCTGAAAAAGAGTGCGCCGCTGAACCTGTGGACCTACCGCCCCTTTCTGATCAAGCGTCTGATCGGCCTGCCCGGCGACAAGATCAGCATTCAAGGCGGCGAAGTGACCCTCAACGGCACCAAACTGGATTCCAGCTGGACCACCGACTACTGGCGTCAACAGGGCTGCTGGGACACCCAGAGTGACCTGGCCAATCTGGCTGCCTCCAGCCGCAACAGCGTCCTGACCGACCAACCGGAAATTACCGTTCCTGCTGGGCAGTATTTCGTGATGGGCGACAACCGAACCCCCAACGGCAGCGAAGATTCGCGTCTGTTTGGCCCGGTCCTGAAGCGCGATGTGGCTGGACGCGCCGCCGCAGTGATCTGGCCCATCATGCGAAAAACCCAGATCAAATATGACTGCGCCGCCGACAACGTGGCCGAACTGAGCGGAGAAAACGTGCTGAATTGGCGCGTGCTGACCCGCCCGGAAGGCTTCGACACCTTTAATAAATAACCCCGTTCAGCAGCAAAGGGAGTCGTCAATCTGACAGGCTCCCTTTGCTGCTGTAATGTTGACATTCTAAAACTGGCCCGCCTGATCTCCCCTGCTACTCATCCTCGTCATCATCGTCCTCGCCCAGCACCGTAATGTCGGTGGTTTCCCAGGCGACCCGGTACTCACCTTCGCGGGCGATGTAATCGGCGGCCATGCGGAGGGTTTCTTCGACCCACACGTAATCGTTGCTGAGGGTTGCCACACCGATGATTTCCCAGTCGTGGGCATCCAGACCGTCAAGGCGGGCCACCGTCAGCGGATACCGGGCCTTGAGACGTTCGACCACAGGCCGCACCAGCGCGCGCTTTTCTTTCAGATTGCTGACCCACGGCATCTCGATCCGGATGGTCAGCACCCCCACGTAGCCCAGCGCCACCGCGTCTAGAGCATTCCGGCAAGGAACCCGTGGCCGCGCACTGCGCGAACAAGTTCCATCACCGTGAGTTGAGAGGGATCGTAATGCACCTCAATTTGGCCGTCGTCGGGCGTGGCGCGGGACACGCCGGGCAGGGCCAGCAGCGCTCCCGCCACCTTATCGCCCGCTTCGCGGTTCATACCGCGCACACCGAGCAGCACGCGGGTTGCAGATTTGGTCATGCTCGACATTATAGAGACTCTGGACTGGCAGGCACGCCCAATTCGGCCCCTCCCAACTTCTGGCCGGGAGCGGTTTCGGCCCGCGTGCCCAGATGCCGCACCGCGTAGCGCCCCAACACATGTGCGCCTTCGGCCAGAGCGGCAGCCTCCAGCGCAGGCGTGACCGCGAAGTGCACTTCATATACAGCCGTGTCGTAGGCACTTTTGACGGTGGCGTGCAGAAGGCCTTCGGCGGTGGCAGCGGGTGCAGTGGGGGCCAGCGCCACGGTGCGAACCAGCACAATCGGGCGGTCACCCTGCCACACGCTCTGGGCAAAAATAAAGCCGTGCAACACGCCTTCTTCTTCGGCCACAAAGGAATGCTCGCTGCGTTCGTAGAATTTCAGGGCAGGCAGCGTCGTAGAAATCCGGCCTTCGCGCTCGCGGGCCTGCAAGGGACCAAACGCCGGGTCGGCGTGCTGCAAGGCGGCAAGATCCAGCGCGTGTAGCGCGTCGTAATCGTGTTCGGTAAAGACTCGGTAACGCATAACAGGAAGCGTATCAAAGGACGGCAGCACAACTGGGGCGGCACAGCCTTAGGATGAACAAACCCATGTGGCCGCCGTCCGTCACCGCCCTCCTTGATCACCTGCTGGCCGAACAACAGGCCATTCTGGGGCCGAATCTGGTGGGCCTCTATCTGCGCGGCTCCCTGGCTCTGGGGGACTTTGATCCCGCCAGCAGCGATCTAGACGCTCTGTGCATCACAGATCAGCCCATCAGCGGCCCACAATATGCTGAACTGGCCGCGCTGCATGCCCGTCTATTCGCCTCCGGGCAACCGTATAGCCGGGAACTGGAAGTGGCTTACCTGCCCCGCATCTCTGCCGAACGCTGGAGGTCAGGGGAACGGCATCCCACGCTCTCACGGGGCGGCGGGGTGCTGGACTGGCAGGCCCACCATGAAAACTGGGTGCTGGAACGCTGGGCCGTGTTGCACGGTCAGAGCCGGTGGTTTGGCCCCCAGCCGCAGACCCTCATTTTCCCCGTATCCGACGCACAGGTTCGCCGCGCCGTGCTGCGCCGCCTCCAGGATTGGCGGGCCTTTGCCCTCACGCCCCACGGTCCTGGCTGGGGGCACCGGGGCCACGCCGTGTACGCCGCCGAGACCCTGTGCCGTGTGGCCCACACCCTCAGCACCGGCCAACTGAGCAGTAAACCCGCCGCCGTGTGCTGGGCAGCAGCGACTTTCCCAGAGCCCTGGCACACGCTGATCACCAGCCTGGAACAGTGGAGAACCGACCCGGCCATTGACGGTGAACTGAACAGGCGGGTCCAGGAGTTGGTGCTGTGGGTGGCACAGCAGGCCGACAACCCGTCACCGTTCGCGACCTGAGACAACACACTCAGGGCACGACTCCGAAACACTTTTGCTGGATCTTCAGCGCAGAGGTTGCGCCGCCACGACTTCCGCCCAGGTGGGCATGGCGTCCTGTGCGCCGGGGCGGGTACAGGCCAGACCCGCTGCCAACCCCGCCCAGTGCAGCGCAGCGGGCAGGGCATCTCCCTCGGCCAACCGCGCCGCCAGCACGCCGCAAAACGTGTCGCCTGCTCCGGTGGTATCGACAACCTGGACCCGGTGGGCTGCAAGACGGTAGGTGGCCTCGGCAGTGACGGTCAGGCTGCCCTGCGCCCCCAGCGTCACTGTAACCGCCTGCGGGCCACGCTTCAGCAGCGACTGGGCCGCGAGTTCCAGCGCACTGGGCTCGACGCTCTGCCCCACCAGCGCCTCCAATTCGTGCTCGTTCACAATCAGGTGATGGGTATGGGCCAGCAGACCGGCATCGGTGGAACGGGAAGGAGCCGCATTCAGCACCACCCTCAGTCCGGCAGCATGGGCGCGGCGGGCAGCGTCCAGCGTCACCGCAGGCGTCAGCTCCTGCTGAAGCAGCAGATGGGTTAAACCGTGCCAGTCGGCGGGCAACTGCTGTGGGCCAAATCGGGCATTGGCACCGCTGGCAACCGTAATAGCATTCTCTCCGCCCGCCGCCACCGTAATCAGGGCCAGTCCGGTGGGGGCGTCCAGAGTGTGCAGCAGCGATAGATCCACGCCTGCACGGGTCAGACCCGACAGGGCAGGGCTGCGGAAGGGGTCAGAAGCCGCGCCCACTGCCCCACAGAGTTTGACCTGTGCGCCAGCCAATGCCGCTGCTACCGCCTGATTTGCCCCCTTGCCTCCCGGCGATACGTGGGCGTCACCGCCCAACACGGTCTCACCTGGGGCCGGAATACGGGCGGCCTGCACGGTCAGGTCAGCGTTCACACTGCCGATCACAAGGATGGTCATGGGCCAAGGCTAGAGCATCTGGCAAACCAGTCCTGGCAGGCCCGCAGCTCAGGATGGGTCCTCGTTCCCTTCCTCCACGGCCTGCGTTTCTGCCGGATAGCGCCCCCGCCACAGCTCCCAGCCTTCATCCGGGAAGGCGCGTTTGGCTTCGGGGGCAAACAGGCGTGCTCCTTCTGCCTCCAGATCAGGGTAGGGGCAGGCCATGATCTCGGTATTTTGCATGGCGGGATGGTCGGCCCACTTGATCAGGCGGCCCGACCCGCCCCAGGCATCGTCGGTGGCCCACACCACGCGGCCCACGCCCAGCAGCGAGGAAGCGCCGCCACACATCAGGCAGGGTTCGAGGCTGGTGTACAGGGTCAGCTTGCCAGGATTTTTGAGCTTGCCCAGGGCAAAAAACACGTCCATTTCGGCGTGGGCCACACTGGCGCCGCCCACATGCTCGGCGGTCTGGTCTTCGCCTACGCGGTTGCGTCCCCTGGCCACCACTTCATCCTGCTCGTTGACCAGCACGGCCCCCACCGGAGAACTGCCCGCCGCCACAGCCTCACGGGCCATCTCCAAGGCCGTTTGCAGGTGCGCCCGGTGACTGAGGGTGAGGGGGGGAGTCTTGGCAGGCTGGTCAGACATGCCTGCAGTGTGTCAAAACGCCTGTGAGAGCGGCTTGAGGCGACCTTGGGTCGGAGAGTGCCTGGCCCGGCCCAACGCGGGAACAGGGCTCCGGGTGTCTGACCGCCCACCTTCTTAAGCTCCCCTTCAGCCTGTTGGGGGTGTGATGGCAGGAGATTCGGGGGTTTGTTATACTCGGTTCAATTCAAAAGCGTTTGCCTGTGGTGTGGGTGCATTCCGGCGGTCTGCTGCGCTGCGGCCGGGCCACCTTCTCCCCTTTTCTCAGCCTGACGACCGACGACCAAGGAGTGTGCCCACATGACCGCGCCCAACGAGCTTGCTCCACTGCCCCGCCCCTGGCTGGCCCACTACGAAGCGGGCGTGCCGCACGAGTTCGTGCCCAGCAACGACACGCTACCGATGCTGCTGGAGCGTGCCGCTGCCAAATTTCCAGAGCGTGCCGCCCTGACCTTTGTGGGGGCCAGCACGTCTTACCGCGAACTGTGGCAGGACGTTCAGCGGTTTGCGACGGCGCTGCAAAAAGCAGGGGTGGCTCCGGGCGAGCGGGTGTCGATCATGCTGCCCAACTGCCCGCAGTTCGTGGTGGGCTTTTTCGGGTCGCTGCTGGCGGGCGCGGTGGTGGTCAATACCAGTCCGCTGTACACGCCCAAAGAGCTGGAGCATCAGCTGAACGACAGCGGCAGCGAAACCCTGATCATGCTGGACAGCTTCTATCCCCGTTTTGCCGAAATTGAGGCCAACGTGGGCGTGCGGCGCGTGATCGTGACCGGAATTCAGGACGCGCTGCCCTTTCCCAAAAATCTGCTGTATCCGGTCAAAGCCCGCCGTGAGGGAACCTGGGTGGGCGTCAAACCGGGCGGCAAGGTGCTGAGTTTCAAAGCACTGGTCAAATCGCAGCCCCCCACGCCCCGCCCCGTGCGAATCGAGCCAGACGATGTGGCGCTGCTGCAATACACAGGCGGCACGACGGGCGTACCCAAGGGGGCCATGCTGACCCACCGCAATCTGGTGGCCAACTGCGAACAGGCCCGCGCCTGGATGACCGATCTGCGCGAGGGCCAGGAAGTCACGCTGGCAGCCATTCCGTTTTTTCACGTGTACGGCATGACCGTTGCCATGAACCTGAGCATCCTGGGGGCAGCCACCATCGCCCTGGTGCCCAATCCCCGCGACATCAAAATGGTCCTGGGCGCGATCACGGCCAGCAAAGCCACCCTGTTTCCGGGCGTCCCCACGCTCTACAACGCCATCAACAACCATCCCGATACGCCGGGGCACGACCTGACCAGCATTCGCGCCTGCATCAGCGGCAGCGCGCCGTTGCTGCTGGAAACCTCGCGCAAGTTCCGCGAAATTACGGGCGGCGCGAATCTGGTGGAGGGCTACGGCCTCACCGAAGCCAGCCCGATCACGCACACCAACCCGATTTTTAGCGGCCAGCGCGAGGGCAGTATTGGCCTGCCCATGCCCGGTGTGGACGCAATGGTGGCGAATGAGGACGGTCAGCCTGTGGCCCCCGGAGAGGTCGGTGAGCTGTGGGTGGCCGGGCCTATGGTCATGAAAGGCTACTGGCAGCGGCCCGACGAAACCGCCAAAACGCTGCGGCAGGCGCATGGGCGCACCTGGCTGATGACGGGCGACATGAGCATCATGGGCGAGGACGGCTACTTCAGCATCGTAGACCGCAAAAAAGACCTGATCATCGCCGGAGGATTCAACATCTACCCGCGTGAAGTGGAAGAGGTGCTGATGAGCCACCCCGCCGTGCTGGAAGCCGCCGCCGTGGGCCTGCCCGACGCCTACCGGGGCGAGAGCGTGCACGCAGTGGTGGCCCTGAAACCCGGTATGAAAGCCAGTGAGGCCGAAATCATCGCCCACTGCAAAAAAGACCTGAGCCCCTACAAGGTGCCCCGCAGCGTGGAATTCCGGTCTGAACTCCCCAAAACGGCGGCCATGAAGATCCTGCGCCGTCAGCTGGCCCAGGAAGCGCGGGAGGCACAGGCCGCAAAAGTAGGCTAACTCAAGCGTCCCGGCAACGTCGTGCAGCACACCAGAATCTTTACCCCCACCCGACCCCCGCCACTGTGTGGAGGTTTCTCACGTCATTCTCCTGCGGGTGACGTTTCTTACAGGGCCGCGCTGCACTATCATGGGGCTTATGGCGTATACCATTCTCGTCGCTGATGACGAACCGGCCATCCGGACCATGCTGGAGGTCATTCTGTCGGCAGACGGGCACGAAATCGTGGCGGTTCAGGACGGCAAGACTGCACTGGATTACCTGCGAGATCACACCCCTGACGCCATGCTGCTTGACGTTAAAATGCCGCACATGGACGGCTTCGAAATCTGTTCACGCGTCAAGCGGATCAAGCGGCTGCGCAATACTCCCGTGCTGCTGTTAACGGGTTTTGACGACGACCAGACCCGCGACCATGCCAAACTGGTCGGTGCAGACGATATCGTGTATAAACCCCTTTCCGGCAAGAATCTGCGGGGCCGTATCAATCAACTGATCGAGGCCCGCCGCCGCTGACTGGTGCGGCGCCTGTCGATACAGACGGCGCTGCTCACACAGGAGACCAAGGCTTGATTTTCGTTCTGAGGTTCTTAAAATTTCTGATTTCCCTGCTGATCGCGGCGTTGGTCGCGGGCGCGGGAGTCGCGGCGACGTACGGCACCAAATGGGCACGCGAGCTCCCCGATTACCGCCAGCTCGATTCCCTGACCCGCTCTCTGGGTGCAGAAACACGGGTGTTTGCCCGTGACAACACCTCTCTGGGCAGCCTGATTCCCAAAATCGGCGAGCAGGCCATCAGCCGCACACTGGTCACACTGGACGAAATCAGCCCCTTCATGGTGGCCGCCCTGATCAGCAACGAAGATCGGCGGTTTTTTGAGCATTACGGCCTGGATCCGTATGGCCTGGCGCGGCAGTTTCAGCGTCTGGCACGCGGTGACGAGGTACAGGGCGGCAGTACCCTGACCAACCAGCTCGTGAAGAACACGCTGCTGCTGGAGGAATACAACCAGGCCCGCACGCCCGACCGCAAGCTGAAAGAATGGATGCTGAGCGTGCAGGTCGAGCGCAGCTTTACCAAGGAAGAAATCCTCCAGAACTACCTGAACACCATCTATTGGGGCGACGGCGGCCCGGTGGAGTTGTACGGCATCTACGCGGCGTCTCAGGCGTACTTCCGCACCACGCCCAAGCGCCTGTCACTGGCCCAGAGCGTGTACCTCACGATTCTGGTGCCCAGTGCCGGACGGTACTTCAACTATGCAGAAGTCCGCCCGCTGATGAAAGTGGTGCTGGCCCGCATGGTGGAAGACCAGTGGATTACGCAGGCACAGGCCGATGCCGCCTGGCAGGAAAAATTGCAACCGCGTGGCTGGCAGGTCGTCTATGCCGCCGATGGCGGCGTCAAAACGGCCAAACTGGTCGACCGCACGGCCAAGGAACTGAAAGCCGTGACCACCACCCGCGCCCCGCACTTTATGGGGCAGGTGGAGGGCGAACTGGTGCGCCGATTCGGGCGCGAGAAGGTGTACGGCAGCGGCGGCCTGCGCGTGTATACCACTCTTGATCCCAAGGTTCAGAACGCTGTGGAAACGGCCAGTCGGGAAGCCACCGGCCTGCCACCCGGCGCAACGCTGGGAGCCACCGTTCTGGACCCCTACAGCGGAGAAGTGCTGGGCATGATCGGGCAAAAGCTGGTCGGCAACGCGCCCCCAGACGAGTGGAACAACGCCGCGCAGGGCCAGCGCCAGATCGGGTCTACCATCAAGCCGCTGCTGTATACCACCGCCCTCAGCACCGGACTGACCCAGGATCACCGTGAAGACGACAAACCCGTGTCTTTTCCGTGCCTGAGCTGTGAAGGCGGCGTGTACGAACCCAAGAACTTTGAAGGTGCGACCACTTACCGCAGCATGACCATCCGGGAGGCCCTGGACCGCTCGTTGAATTTGGTCACAGTGCGCCTTGCCGACCGGATCGGACTTCAGACCTTTTTTGGCAAATTGCGCGATCTGGGTGTTCCTCCCAACGACGGAACCGGGCTGGCTGCCGCGCTGGGCGCCGTGGAAACCACTCCAGTCAAGATGGCGGCGGCCTACTCGCCCTTTGTCAACGGCGGCCTGTACCGTGCGCCGCGCTACCTGACCCGCGTCACCACCGCACGCGGCGAGGTTCTGTACGACGCGGGTACCACACCCACCAAGCCCAAGCGCGTCTGGACCCCGCAGGTCGCGTATCTGGGCCTGAATATGATTCAGGGGGTGGTCAACGATCTGACCGAGCGCCAGGGCGGGCTGGCCACCAAAGCCAAATTCGGAGACTGGCCCGTAGCAGGCAAGACCGGAACCAGTAACGGCCCCAAAGATTTCTGGTTCGTGGGAACCACCCCCCTGTACACCGGAGCCGTGTGGGTGGGCAAACAGAAGGGCGGCGAGATGCCCATCAACTTCTATTCTGGTTACGTGAATGCTCCCATCTGGCGGCGCATGATGGAACTGGCGCACGCGGGCAAAACCGTGACGCAATTTACCGAGCCTCCCGGCATTCTGATGGCCGATGCCCCCGACCCAGGGTATCTGCCGGGCGTCAAGATTGCCCTGCTGGACCCCCAATACCGCGACGCCGCCAACACCCAGATTGTGCCCGACGCCCCCGTTGCCACGGTGTACCGGGAGACCAGCTTTACACCGGGGGCCGATGATCCCCGCACAGCCATGATTGACATTGACCGCACCACTGGGCGGCTGGCCACCGAGTTCACGCCCCCTGACAACATCGTGCAGCGGCGGGTGTATATCGAGGAATTGCCCGGTTACGCGCCCGACCCCAGTCCGGCTCCCCTGAAAGATGAACAGCCTGACCCGGCAGCCCTGAAAGCCGTGAAAGGCCAGTCCAGCACGCTGGAGCCGACCGCGCCCTAGCGCCAGCAGATAAACGTTGGAACAGTTGGAGAATCTATTTGTTGCACTTTGGCGGTCCCCGAAATTATGGTGGGCCGCCACTCTCATGGAGTGGTCACGCAGGCGCGGCGGGCCTGGGGCATGATGGCTCCCATGCGCCACGCCCCGCTGCTGACTCTTCTGCTGACCCTGGGCTCGGGGCAGGCCGACGCCCGCGTGCGCCTGGGCGAAACCCTGCCCCCCCACCCCTGGGCCACGGCCGCCGACCGCGAAGTCATCGTGGTGTATTCGCACGATTGCGGCGATCTGGGCGACCTGTGGCAGGCCGTACTGGACAGCGGATTGCCCGTGAGGGCTGTGAATGCCGAAGACACCCCCGCTCCTGCCCCCGCAGGTATCAAC
>JAQBPF010000219.1 GCA_028287665.1 Deinococcus sp.
CCGAGGCATACCGCCGCCGCCCCGTCAGGGCATCGGGCAGGAGGGTGCCCAGCCAGGCCGCCAGCAGCGGTGCGGGCACAGGGTCCAGCGCAAATTGACGAAAGCTGCGCCGGGCCCGCAGCCTTTCCAGGTGCGGCCCTGCGGGGGCAGTCAGTAAAAAAGCCGCCCCTTCTGAAGCCGCAGCGGGCGCTTTCTGTTTGAAGGCTGCGCGGGCTTCCAACGTGGTCAACAGCCCCAGTTCCGCGTCCAGGTGCGGGTCGCCGCTGCGGTAGGGGCGCAGAGTTTCGGCGGCGTGCATCAGCTCGGAGAGCAGAGAATCTTCGGGTGGGCCACCAGAAAGCGGCTCGGGGACCAGGTAGCCGGTGAGGGTGGGCTGCCCCGCTGGGCCGGGGCGCACCGTGACCAGCGCGTCCCGCACGCCCGGCACGGCGCGGATGGCCGCTTCTACCTCTCCCAGTTCGATGCGGTGGCCGCGAATCTTGACCTGCCGGTCCACGCGGCCCAGCAATTCGAGGGTTCCGCCCGGCAGCACGCGCCCCAGATCACCCGTGCGGTACAGCCGTTCTCCTGTGCGCGGATGAACAAAGAACCGGGCCGCGCTGCGTTCTGCATCTCGCCAGTACCCCAGCGCCACCCCTATGCCGCCAATAAACAGTTCTCCGGGGGCCAGATCTGGCGCGGGGTTCAGTGCCGAATCGAGCACCTGCACCGTCTGATGCGCCAGAGCCCGCCCATACGGCACGCTGGCCCACTGCGGGTTGGGCTGGGCGGTGTCGACAGCAGCCACCTCATGCCAGATAGACCAGATCGAGGCTTCGGTGGCCCCGCCCAGACTGATCAGACGGGCGTGCTGCACCTGCCTGTGCACGGTGGGCAGCAGGCCCAGAGGAATCCAGTCGCCACTGAGCAGCAGCAGGCGCAGGGAGGCCAGTTGATGGGGTTCAGCAGCCCCCAGAAGCATGTCCAGCAGGGCAGGCACTGAATTCCAGACCGTGACGCCATGACACCGAATCAGCTGTTGCCAGTGGTCAGGGTCGCGGCGGCCCGCGTGGCTGGGCACGATCAGCGCCGCGCCCGCTGCCCAGGTGCCGAACAGGTCATAGACCGAGAGATCGAAGGTCAGCGCAGACACGCCCAGCATCCGGTCATCAGGACCGATGTCAAAGCGGTGATTGATGTCCAGCACGGTATTGACCGCGCCCCGGTGATCGATCATCACGCCTTTGGGCTGGCCGGTAGAGCCGGAGGTATAGATGATGTAGGCCAGGTCGCTGGGCAACACGGTCGGCAGCGGCCCACCGAGACCGGGGTGTGGAGGCGGGTCGGTGAAGGGCAACACGGTGAGTTGGGACGGCGCACGCAGGCGGGCCGCCAGATGAGGCTGCGTCAGAACCAGCTGTGCGCCACTGGCGGCCAGCAACGTCAGGATGCGTTCGGGGGGCTGATCGGGGTCGATGGGCAAGTAAGCGCCGCCCGCCCGCAGTACAGCCAGGGCGGCCGCAGGCCCTTCCCAGCCGCGCTCCATGACCAGGGCGACAGGCTGCGCCGAGTTGGGATCAGTGGCAGAGGTCGCCGGACCCACCTGCACCCTCCCTACGCCCAGACCCCGCAGCGCCCGCGCCCAGGTTGCCGTCAGGGTATCCAATTGGCCGTAGCTCAGAATGCGCCCCCCGGCCATCAGGGCCGGAGCGGTGGGCTGTGAGGCAGCGCGGGCTTCAAACAGGCTGTGCAGGGTGGCCGGACTGGTCAGCGGATCGTGCAGAAAAGTGACACCGGGAAACGAAGCCCGCGCCGCCAACTGATGGGCGGGCGTGAGGGGATGGTGGGCCGCACTCCACGCGGTTGGCTCGGCCATGAGGGCGTGCAGCAGCCGGAGATTGGCCGCAAACATATCGTCCAGCACACCGGGCGCAAAGAGAGCCGCGCGGGCATCCCAGTGAATGTTCAGTCCGCCGCCCTGTTCAAACACCTGGTAATCCAGACTGACCTGCGGGGTTTGAGACAGGCCGTACACCACCTCTACAGGGAGGAGCGGCGGAATGGTGTCCTGGGCGCTGAGGCCACCCGCAAGGTGACTGGTAAAGACGATGGGACACAGGGCGTGCCGCGCCCCCGACTCCCGCGCCAGGTCGCGCATGACCTGAACGCCGCTGTAATGGCGGTGTTCGAGATCGGCCCACAGTTGCCCCTGAAGCCGGGCGGCACGGGCGCTGAAGGCTTCTGTGGGCGTGAAATCAAAGGCCAGCAGCGTGGTTCCTGTAAAGTCGCCCACCAATTGGCCCACCGCCGGATGCAGGGGAAGGCGGTTGAACACGGTCAGGTTGAGGGTAAAGCGGCGGCTTCCGCTCCAGCCTGCCAGTACCGTGCCAAACGCGCCCAACAGCACACTGGCTGGAGTGACCCCGTGGGCATGGGCCTGCGCTTTGAGGGCCTGCCACTGTTCCGGCTCCAGACGGGCGCTGCGCCGAGAAAAGGCCCGACCTGCGGGGCTGTGTTCGGGCACGGCGTCCGGGCCGCGTGGCCGGGGCAGTTCGGGGGCGGGAGGCAACTCGGGCAGGCGGGCGGTCCAGTACGCCCTGGAGGTGGCCCGCAGGTCGGAGCTTTCCAGGGCGGCCTCAGCCAGACGGTAATCGCGGAAGGTGATGGGGAGCGGCGGCAAGGCGGCCTCCGGAGCGTTGTAATACACGAACCAGTCTTCCAGGACGATCTGAAAAGAGCGCAGATCAAGCACCAGCATGTCGAAGGAGACGCAGACCCGCGTCA
>JAQBPF010000221.1 GCA_028287665.1 Deinococcus sp.
GCAAAATGCCAAGGTCGGTCAGACCTTGACGGTGGGCAAGCAGTCGCCGCTGAATTTCACCCTGCTGAGCGCGTCCTATACCGCAGGCCGCGTGCTGCTCGGCCCCAGCCTGATCGTTCCGAAAGCCGACGAAAAGCTGCTGGTGCTGCGCTTTACCGCCCACAATCCCACGCGGCAGGACACGAGTCTGTCGGGCCTGAAATTCACGGCGGTCGACATCAAAGACGTGAACCATGTCAACGTAGACACTTTTGTGCGCGCCGGACCGAGTGAGGAATATCAGGCGAGCCTCAAGCCCGCGCAGAAGGTAGAGATCGTTTCGGTGGTGCGCGTTCCGGCCAGCGGCGTGGTGCCCAAGCTGATCGTGCAGCGTGGCGACGGTCCCGTGCTGCGCTATGACCTGCGGACACAGGCCAAGGCCGTCCCCGCTCCCTTTGCCGACCCGAAGGACAAAAGCGGCGCAACTGCCCTTGCAGATGCCGCCGCCAGGATGGGCACCGTCTATGGCGTCGGCCGGTACGACCTGAAGCTGGAGGGCGTAGCCTTCTCGACCGAGCCCATGAACGGGCGCACCGTCCCTGCGGGCAAGCGCTACGTGTTGGCCACTGTGATGATGAAGAACGCCGGAGCAGATGCCGACAGCCCCTCGCACTACAGCTTCAAGCCTGAACTGATGGATGCCGACGGTGAACCGGTGGAGTTCTGGTTGCTGGCCAAAGGCAGCCGCCCCGAGGAAGCCATCAACCGCAGCGTCAAACCCGGCGAGGAATACCGGGTGCGCCTCGTGTTCGTGGCCCCCGAGGGCGTCGCCCTGCGGAGTCTGACGCTGCGCGAGCCGAACAGCCACGGCCTGATCTTCGACCTCAGCAACGTCCAGTAACCTCCACTCAGTGCGGCTCAGCGCCAGCGCTGTTGGCCCGCTCCATCACAGCCCTCACACCGTACCCAGAGCAGGCGGTGGCCCCTGAGGAGAAGGGATGAAACAGGACGGAGAAGGCACACGCAGGTGGGCCGCCGAGGACCGAGTGTACGTGCTGCGCGTCAGAAGTGGGCGGGAAGCAGAGCTGCTTCAGGAGGGCAACTGGCACGTCAGCGTCCGGGATGGCGCGACTGGTGTGCGGCGGCTCTTCTGGAGGATCGACGACTGCATCGAGCACCTGTACGGTGAATTGGTACGGCGCTGAAGCCGAACTGTGTTCATCGAGAAGGTGTTGATCGAGGGAGACGGGCTGTCTGAGCCACAACAGCTCATGGGTGGGTGGAAAATAGGGCTGGCCCGGCTGGCCCTGACGCCCAGCACGGTGGCAACACTCCTGCATTCTGGTATGCTGAGGGGACCGTGAAACCTCCGCTGGAATGGCAGCTCCGCGTGCTTGGCACTCCCCAGCTTGTTGCCCCGGATGGCCGGAAGGTGCGGTGTGAGGGCAAGCCTCTGACGCTGCTGACGTATCTGGCGTTGCAGGGGCCCACGCCGCGCTCCCGGCTGGCAGGAATGCTCTGGCCAGAGCGGTCGGAGGGGGCGGCCCGAAACAATCTGGTGCAACTGACCCGCCGGATGGAACGTGCTTTTGGTAGAGAGCTGGTGGTCGGATCTGATCTGTTGAGTCTGCGGGAGGGGGTGTCAGTGGATGCCCGCCGCGTACTGGACGGACAAACCCGGGAGGTGCCCGCGGGGACGCTCCTGGACGGCGAGAACTTTGAAGACAACCTCGATCTGGCCGACTGGCTGCTGGTGCAGCGGGAACGGCTTGACGCCGCCCGCGCCCTCTCGTTGGGCAACAGCGTGCGGCAGCTGGAGGAAGAGGGGGCGTTTGCAGAGGCGGCCCGCCTGGCGCGCTGCGCCCTGACTTTCGACCGCCTCTCGGAAGACGCGCACCGCACCCTGATGCGCCTGCTGTACCTGTGCGGAGAAGGGCCACAGGCTCTGGAGGTATACGGGCAGCTCCGCACCGCCCTGCAGCGAGACCTCCGCACGGAGCCGATGCCGGAAACCCAGGAGTTGGCGCGGCTGATTGAGCTGGAAGGCCAAGTTCCTGATCTGCGCGGGCAGCCAGCAGCCAGCGTGCCCCTGTCGGTCATGCGCCCACCCCGCCTCACGGGGCGTGAGCGTGAATGGGCGGCCATGGAGGAGGGGTGGCAGGGAGGCCAGTTCATCATCGTATCGGGCGAACCGGGCATGGGGAAATCCAGACTGGCCGCAGATTTTGCAGCCAGCAAAGGGAGGGTGCTGACCGTCGAAGCCCGGCCCGGCGACCGTCTGGCGGCTTACAGCACCACGGTTCGCAGCCTGCGCCAGAGCCTGGCCCTCTCGGGTGCGGAACTGCCGGTTGCGGTGAGGCGCACCCTCAGCTGGCTGCTCCCCGACCTCGCCCCCGACGGAGAATCGCCCCCGGCTCAGGCAGACGAATCGCTGCATGACGCCATCCGCACCGCCTTTGCGCTCTGCTTGCAGGACGTGGACGTGTGTCTGTTCGATGACATGCAGTACAGCGACGACGCCAGCATCGAGGCGGGTTTCGTGATGATTGACGCCATGTTCCCGCTGGGGCAGACGGGCGGCCTGCCGCACTTCATTGCCGTTCACCGCCGGGACGAACTGCCGCCCTATACCGCACAGATTTTTACGCGCTTGGAGGACGCTGGTCAGGCCTGCCGCGTGGCGCTGGAACCTCTGCCAGAGACCGCCGTGACCGCGTTGGTCGGCAGTCTGGGCGTTCCGCTGCCGCCCGAACGCGTCACGCAGCTGACGCAGGCCAGTGGGGGCAATCCGCTGTTTGTGCTGGAATCGGTCAAAGCCCTGCTGGAAGCCGGTGACGCTTCGGCGGGCCGCACTTCTGTTCCGCCGCGCGTCGGAGAAGTGATTGCCCTGCGGTTGGCACGGCTGCCCAAACTGGCGCTGCAGACGGCCCGCGCGGCAGGCGTGCTGCAGCGGGAGTTCAGTCCAGAACTGGTGGCCGAAGTTCTGGGCGCACCGCTGCTGGAAGTGGTCGCCGCGTGGGACGAGTTGGAGGCTGCACAGATCATGCGTGGCGAGCGCTTTCAGCACGACCTGGTGCACGAGGCTGTGCTGGCCCATACGCCCGCGACCGTGCGGCGGCTCCTTCACCGCAGCGCGGCGCGGGTGCTGGCCCGGTACGGCGTGGCTCCGGCCTATATTTCGCAGCACTGGCTGGACGGCGGAGAGAGCGGTGAGGCCGTGCCGTGGCTGCTGCGGGCCGGAGAAGCGGCGCGTGCTGCCCTGCGCCACGCCGAGGCCGCAGCATTCTTCGAGCGGGGGGCCCGTCTGCTCGATGCGGCCGGAGACAGGGGTGCCTTTGACGCCTGGGAACAGAGCGCTGCTGCTTGTGCCCAGACGGCTGACCGTGAGGCCCACCAGAATGCCGTCAATGCACTGCACGAGCGCGCGCAGGCCCCGCAGGAACAGGCGCGGGCCTGGCACAGGCAGGCAGAAGTGTTCGTGTTGGCCGCTCAGACGGCCCGCGCCGAACATGCGGCGCAGCGGGGGCTGACGGCACTGGGCGATCTGCACGAACCACACCTGCGCTCCGGCCTGCACGCTGTTCTTCAGGGTTCCCTCTCCGCTGCGGGCTGGCTAGGTCAGCTGGAGGGGGGCCCCGGCGGCGCTGGCCATCAGGGCTAAAGGTTGGTTGCTCTCCTCATTCACCACACATTTCACAGGA
>JAQBPF010000229.1 GCA_028287665.1 Deinococcus sp.
ATGTTCCTCCGGGCCGTGCAAGTTGGGTCTGGGTAGAGCAGGTGGGCAGCAGACAAAAGCCTGACAACTCCGCTTGATTCTCAGAGAGTATGTCAGGGCTGTGTCAGGCCGTGCAGATATGAACAGAGGAGAGGCTAAACCGGACACCTCTCCTCCCTGGTCAAAGCGCGGCTATGAAGGCTTAGGGCAGCTTCAGCCCCTGTGTAAACGTCGCCCGCCGCTGCTGGGCATCTGTGCCGATGGTATTGGCACCCGCTGGCGTGCTGCCTGCATCCGGCACGATGTCGCCCGCGCCGTAGCCGTCGCCGCCAAACACGCCGCCCATGATGTTCACGCCCCCGGCAGGCTTCCCGGTCAGGCCCAGCGAAGTCCAGGGAATCGCCAGTTCTACCGTCTGGGCGGGCAGGGTTCCACTCGCCGCGTATTTGTAGTCGGCGGTGTTCACTTCGGGCGTGGCGGTGTCGCTGGTCACGCGCCGCAGTTGGGCGGCCTGGTTTTCGTAGCGGGCCACGAAGGCGTCCACGCCGTTCACGCTGCCGCCAAAGGTCGCCGCCCGCTTCCAGGCGTCAAAGTTGTCGGCCTGTGCCGCGCCGCCCGTCTGGTAATCCAGATACAGGATGCCGCTGTTGCTCGACACACGGTAGGTGTAGGCCAGATACAGGTATTGCGCGTCGCTGTCGGCCTGGAGGGTCAGCCAGTTGTTGTCTGCGCCAAATACACCCTCGGCGGGGCTGTCCAGCTTCACGGCGGGCGCCGTCCAGTCGCTCAGGTTGCCGTCTATGGCGTACTTGGTGCGGTCATCGCGGGCCAGATCAAGGTCAGCGCCCGTCTGGGGTGCGGTGGCGGTACGTGTGGCCTCCAGGTAGCCGCCCGCCGTGGCTTTCAGCGTGTGCGGGCCAGCAGGTGCAAACAGCGTGTAGCTGCCGTCGGGGAAGGTCAGGGCGTAGTTCAGGTTGGGGTCGGCGGTGGTGGCCTCGACCAGAGCGCCTGCAAGGGCCGTTCCTGCGCCCGTCACTTTGCCTTCGATGATGGCGGGCACGGGCTTATCAATAAAGTCATAGGTGCCGCTGTAGGTGTTGGCGGGCGTGGTGGTGCTGCCCGTGACATACACGCGGTCGCCCTGCCCCGGCCCTTCGTAGCCGCTGTTTCTGGCCCCCGCGCCGTCGTTGCCGAACTTGAACTTGATCTCGCGGAAGAGGGGCAGATCAATTTCGGTTTTCCACTGGCCCCGGCTGACCTGGGTCATCGGGTATTCGATCTGCGCGCCCGTATCGAAGCGCCGCAGTTCTATGGGGCCGTTGCCCTGCGAGCGGGCGTCCACGTTAAAGGTGACCTTGACGGTGTTGCTGGCGCTGGGTGTGGCGGTCACGCTGCTGCCCGCGCTCTCCGCGCCGTTCACGTCCACAGTGACCACGCGGAAGGTGGCGGCCTCGCCGTTGCGAACGCCTGTAGCCAGGTAGCGGGCCTGGGTGGCGGGCAGCGGGGCAAAGTTCAGCAGCCGCTCTGCGCCGCCCGCCGTTTTCACGTACACGCGGTAGCCCGTGACCAGTGCCTGCGTGCTGGGCGTCCACGTCAGTTCCACTGCGCCGTCGCCTGCGCGGGCATTCAGGCCAGCCAGTTCGGGCAGGGCCGGATTGATACTGCCCGCTGCGCCGCTGCCTGCCGTTGCGGTCAGCGCCAGCGTCGTCCGGGGCGGCAGGGTGCCCACCAGTTTGCCACCACTGACGCTGAGGGGGTTGGCGCGGCCCGTGATCTCGGTCAGGGCAGAGGTGCTGAAGGTGCCCAGCAGCGGGATTCCGCCTCCGCTGAGGGTTGCCAGATCCACCGCCGTATCGCCGTTGTTGATCACCACGACCACCGGTTGCCCGCCCTTGCCGTCCGTCGCCACGCGGCGGTAAGACAGAACGGGTGCGCCGCCATTGGGCCGCCAGAGTTCCTGCTGGGCGCCCCTCGTCAGCACGCGGTACTTGCTGCGGGCCGAGGCCAGGGCCGCCAGCCGCTCATCCAGTGGGCTGGTGGCCAGTGCGCCAAAGTTCATGTCTTCGCGGTTGCCCTGCCCGAGTGGGTAGTTGTAGGGATCGCCCTGTCCTGCCTGCGCGATTTCGCTGCCCTGATAGACGCTGGGCGTGCCACGGGAAGTGTAGATCAGGCTCAGGGCCGTATCGAGGCGCTCGGCGGCCTGCGCGGCGCTGCCGCCCCGCTCGGTCACCTCGCTCACAAAGCGTCGCACGTCGTGGTTGTCCACGAAGGTGGTCAGGCGAGAAGCGTCCTTGTATGCGCCGTCCTGCGCGAACACGTCGGCCACGCGCCCCAGGTCGCCGCCCGCGCTGCTCAGCTGGTCCTTGATGGCGTAGTACAGCGCAAAGTCGAACACGCTGGGCGAGCCGAGGTCGTCCATAAAGTGGGCCAGGTACGCCGGGTTGCCGTCGAAGACCTCTCCCACCGACCACAGCTTGGCCGGGTCGCCCGCGCCGCCCGCCGCAAAAAACTGCTTCCAGTAGGCGTCGGGCACATGCTTCATGGTGTCTATTCGCAGGCCGTCTATGCCCGATTGATCGCGCCAGTAGGTCACGAAATCGTTGAGGTATTTGGTCACGGCGGGCACGCTCTGCTTGAAGTCGGGCAGTCCGGCAAGGTCGCAGACCGTCACCTTGTCGGCGGGCGCGGCGGCGTCGCAGTCGGCTTTGGTATTAAACCAGTCGGGATGATCGGTCACCAGTTTGGAGCCGTAGCCCGCGTGGTTGACCACCACGTCCTGAATGACCTTCAGGCCCTTGGCATGGGCCGCCGTGACCAGCGACTTGTATTCGGCCAGCGTGCCGAAATGCGGGTCGGTCTGGAAAAAGTCTTCGGCCCAGTAGCCGTGATAGCCCGCAAAGGGCTTGCCTGCGTTGGGGCCGTCGCCCACCGGAATGGCCGGAACCTGCAATACCACAGGCGTGATCCACAGCGCCGTAAAGCCCATTTTATTGAAGTAACCCTCGTTGATCTTGCTCATCAGTCCGGCAAAGTCGCCGCCGTGCCAGCCCAGTGGGTTGGTCCTGTCGGCGGTGTCTCCGGCGTTGCGGGCTGGGCCGAGGTCGTTGGAGGCGCTTCCATTGGCAAAGCGGTCGGTCATCGCAAAGTAGATCACCTCATCGCGCCAGTCTTTGGCATCTACCGGAGCAGGCGGCTTCACGAGGTTGCACGAGGAGAGGGCCAGAGACAGGGTGATGGCCGACAGCACGCCGAAGCGTCCAATAGACGGAATTGTGGTCATGTGTGGAATCAATGAACACCACGGCGGGTCATCTTGTCAATTGTCTGACGGTCTTGGGCCTTGCGCGTGGCTTAATGTGAAGCATGACCTCTTCCATCAAGGCCGTCTGGAACGGCCAGGTGATCGCTGAATCTGCCGATACGGTGATCGTAGAAGGCAACCACTACTTTCCCATCGAGAGCGTGCGGGCAGAAGTCTTGCAGCCCAGCCCGACCCATTCCACCTGCCCCTGGAAAGGGGAAGCCAGCTATTACAGCCTGAATGTGGATGGGCAGACCAACAAAGACGCCGCGTGGTACTACCCGGCCCCCAAAGACGCCGCCAAGCAGATTGCCGGACGGGTGGCTTTCTGGAAGGGCGTGCAGATCGGCTAAAACCACCCCTACTCCAGTCCAGGACTTCAGAGGGCGGCGGCTTCTTCCAGATCGCTGAGATCGGCGGGTCTGCTTCTGAGGTCTCCGGCCAGTTGCACGCGGTTGTGTCCATCGTCCTGTGCCTGACGCAGGGCGCGTGAGGCATCTTCCAGCATGTCCTGGCCGCCCAGATGCTGCGCCCACACCGTTACCCCGACGCTGATGGTCGGCATCAACGTACCCAGCGGCAAGGAGGCTACCCGCACGCGCAGGCGTTCGCAGGCGGCCCGTGCGGCGCGGGCATCGGGAACCCGCAGCAGCAGAACAAATTCGGTGTGGCTGAGGCGGCCCACCACATCCTGATCACGCACAGTGGCGCTGAGGGTGCGGGCCACGTGGGCGGTCAGGCGCTCGGTAAAAGCTTCGCCGCGTTCCTCCTCCAGGCGTTTCAGGTGATCCAGACTCAGTACCGCGACCGCCAATCCTGAGGGACGGCGGGCCGTCAGACCGGTCAACAATTTCTCCAGGGCCACCCGGTTGGGCAGGCCGGTCAGAGGGTCCTGCTCGGCCCCGCGTGTCGCCAGCCAGGTCCGGTTTCCGGTGGCCTGATCGCGCAGATGCCGCAGCCAGGCCCGTTGACCCAGCACTGCCACGCCGCCCGCCAGAAGCATCTGCATCAGCGTATTCAGCAGTGCGCTGTGGGTGGTGGCCTCCGTGCCCAACGCCAGACCGTCCAGAGACGACGGGTCAGGGGCCTGGGCAACGAAGTCGTAGGCCAAGACCAGCAGGCCAGTGGCGGCCAGGGCCACCAGGCTGAGGTTCAGAGCACGCCGTTCACCGAATCCCCAGCCATGGGCCATCAGCAAAATGGGCAGCCAGGGCGCGGTGGCGGCCACCAACTCGGCCCGGTCGGGCAGGCCCGGTGTAAACAGCGTAAAGGCCAGGCGGCCCAGCAAAAAAGCCCAGGCGCTTCCCAGCAGCACATTGTCTATAAATTCCACCGATGCGCGGCGCGTACACGCCAGCACCCACAGCCCCAACAGCAGCAGGACCAGCGCAGGCAGGCCCACCTGATCAAAGGTGGGGCTTCTGCCCAGGCGCAACACCAGAGAGGCCAGGGCACCCACGGCGGCCAGGGGAAGGGTGAGGCAGTAGGTGGCGCGGCGATCATGGCCCAGCCGGAAGACGCTGCTGCCTTTGGTGGCCGTCACGGCGTGTAAACCAGAGGCGGCGCTGTGTAGCCCATCACGCATGGGGTATCCGGGGGTTCTGAACCTCTGCCAAAAAGCGGCCCTGAAAATCTATGGCCCGTTCAGGTTCCTGTGTAAGGTTGCCCCGCCCGCAGTCAAACTTGTTGCCCTCACCCTGCCCAGAGCTGTACCGAGAAAAAACCGCAACCCTCATGGGGGCAGCAAAGCACCCTGCCTCTGACCCGACCCTGACAGGCCCCCGCCACAACCCGTGTAAAGGTAAGAGTGCCGGGGGAAGGGGCATGTCACCATGCAGGCATGACCGCTCCTGCCCCTGCGCCCCCAGGTTTTCCGGACGTTCCCCTTCCTGCCCAGGTGTTGCAGGATGCCCGCGCTGGCGTTCAGCGGCGTGCCAGCCGCCTGATGACCGCCCTGAGTGTGCTGGCGGTCCTCTCTGGTCTGGGCGTGCTGGCGTTGGGGGTGCTGGCCGATCTGGGTTGGAAGATGCTTCAACAGTTTCTGGCTCTGCCTGGCCTGGCCTCAGAGCTGAATCTGCCGTCCACCCAGAATTTCAGTGACCTTCTTCCGGGGTGGGTGCTGCCGGTGCTGGTGGCCTTGAGCCTGCTTGCCACGGGCATTCAGATCTGGGCCATTTTGCGGGCCCGCGCGACCCTGGGGGCCATCCGGGACCAGACGCTGAATCCCTCTGCCGATCACGCCGAAGCCCTGATCGCCGCGGCCCGCACGGTGCGTCCCTGGGTTGTGCTGGGGCAATGGACACCGATCATCTGGACGGTCTTCACGCTGCTGTGGCTGCCCTTCACCTTTGCACTGGTGAATCGCCTGGATCCGGCAGGCTCCGGCACCCCCGGATCAGAACCGTTTCTGACGTTGTTCGTCCTGCTGTCTACCGTCATTCAGAGCCTGCCCGCCATCGTCCTGACCTGGCTGATCTTGGCCGCGCTGCGCCGCTGGCTGGATGCGGTGGTGGCCCGTGCTCAGGGCGGCATGGCTCCCGTTACCCCCGTTTCCCGCTCCGTAGAGGGCTGGCTGCTGTTCGTGCTGATTGTCCTGCTCGTGGGCACGGTCAGTCTCGTTATCGGGGCGGTGCCGCTGGTGCTGTTGCCTGCCGTGTTCGGCACACTGGCCGCCAGCGATCCCGATTTCTCAGACCTGGCCAGCGTGGGCATCACTGCCGCCAATTTAAAGATGATTTTCGCGTGGCTGGCGGTCTTGTTTGTGTTCAGCGGCGCGGTGTACGGCCTGCTGACCACCATGATGGCCTGGTCACGTGGCCTGGCGGCCAACGTTGCCACTGTGCTGGACGCGCCGCTGGCCCGCCCACCCGCCGCAATGAATGACTGGACTGCCGTTCCAAACACCCAAGACCTGTGGAAAGGCCCCGTGACGGTGGTTCCGCCGCGCAATTAGGGACAGGTGTTCTGAGGTGGTGGAGTGAGAGGCGGTCTAAGGGTCTTGGAAGGGCAACCCTCTTCGCTCATTTCCCCGCACCCTCCTTCAGTCCAGCGCCGGAACCGGATAGGGCAGCGTGCCTTCATAAATGGCGCGGCCCACGATGGCCCCGTGGATGCCCTCCTCGGCCAGCAGGCGCACATCGTCCAGATTCGCCACGCCGCCGCCCACGATCAGGGTATTGACCCACAACTGGCGCACCTGCTGCATCAGTTCCCGGTCCAGGCCGCGCAGGGTGCCGTCGCGGGTCACATCGGTAAAGATCAGGGTTTCCAGGCCTGCGTCGGCCAGTTGAGGCGTCAGGTCGGCCACCATCAGGCCGCTGCCCTGTGCCCAGCCGTGCGTCGCCACCTCCAGCCCGCGTGCATCCAGGCTCACCACCACGCGTTCTGGGCCGTGTGCGGCGATCAGTTCGGCCACCAGTACGGGATTTTTGACGGCTGCCGTGCCAATGACCACGCGCTCCACACCCGCTTTGAGCAGGGCTTCGGCGCTTGCTCGGTCACGGATGCCGCCGCCCACCTCTACCGGCACGCCCAGTTCCTGCGTAATCCGGGCAATCACGGCGCGGTTCTCGCCCCGGCCTGTGGCGGCGTCCAGATCCACCAGATGCACCAGCCCGGCCCCCAACGCCGCCCAGTGCCGCGCCGCATCCAGCGGAGACTCGAAATACACGGTTTCGCGGTCTGGGTCGCCCTCATAAAGCCGCACGGCGCGGCCCGATTGAATATCGACGCAGGGAATGATGAGGGGCAAAGGCTTGGGCACAGCTGAGGAGGCGGGCGCGGTCATGCGGGCCAGCATACAGACTCTCTTCGGCGCAGACCCGGCCCCTGTCGGCCTGTGCACCCAGAGGAGGGGCTCAGGGCTGCCCGCACCGCCCTTTTAGGGGCCGGAGGCTGCGCTCTGCTTGTGCCTCAGCTAAACCGGGCTACACTGCCTCCTGACGTGCGAATCGGGATTGTGACTGCCACCTATCAACCTTCACGCAACGGGGTTGCCACCAGCACGGCGCTGTTTGCAGAGGGCCTGCGCCACCGGGGGCACGAGGTCAGTGTGTTCGCGCCGCGTCACCCCCTGATGCCGCCGCACGAGCGGGGGGTGTACCGCCTGAACTCCTCATTTGCTGGGGCGCGGGCCATGGGCGCTCCTGCCGATTACCCGGTCATGCTGGCTCCGGGGCCGCTGCTGACCTCGCGCCTGCCCCTGCGGGATCTGGATGTGCTGCACACCATGCATCCCTTTCTGGCCGGAAGGCTGGCCCTGAATTGGGCGCGGCTGTCGGGCGCTCCAGTGGTGTTTACGGCCCACACGCAGTACGAGCAATATCTGCACTACACCCCCATGCCCAAGCGGGTGGGACGCGCCATCCTGCGTCCGCATGTGGCTGCCTTTGCCCGCCGTGTAGACGCTGTGCTGGCCCCAGGCCGCGCCATGCAGGACATGCTGAGGGAATACGGCTTCGTGGGAGATGTGCAGCTGTTTCCCAACCCAGTCGACCTGGCGGCCTTTCAGCAGGCCGAGGGGTTGGCCTTCCGCGCCAGGTACCATATTCCGTCTGACGCACCGCTGGCGATGTATCTGGGCCGCCTGGCCCCCGAAAAGAATCTGAGCGTGATGCTCCACGCCTTCGAGCAGGCCCGCGCCAGCCGTCCCGATCTGCGTCTGCTGGTGGTGGGCGACGGTTCCAGCCGCGAGGAAGCGCAGCAGATGGCCTCTGACGCCGTGACCTTTACCGGGCCAGTGCCCTACGCACAGGTACCGCAGGCCCTGGCCGCCGCCGACGCCTTCATCACTGCCAGTACCTCTGAAGTGCTGCCCATGAGCATGATCGAGGCCCTGGCGGCTAGCACGCCGTTGGTGGCCGCCCGCAGCCCCGCCGCCCTGGACCTGATTCAGGAGGGCGTGAACGGCACGGTGCGCGACGCCAGCGCCGACGCCTTGGCCGCCGGACTGCTGGAGGTGCTGTATCCGGCCCACCTGCCCCAGCTTCAGGCAGGCGCACGCCACAGCGCCCAGCAATATGACCTGCGGGTGCGTGCCGAGGCGCTGGAACAGGTATATCTGCGGGCCATCGCCAGAAAACGGCGCTGAGGATGGAGGGTGGGTCATGGTGGCGAAAGACAGGCGTCTAAAGGGTTAGGAAAAGATTCCGGTTGCGCCTAACGCTCTTTTCTCTCGCCCCTTGTGAGCCTCGCAGAGCTGCAACGCAGAGAG
>JAQBPF010000231.1 GCA_028287665.1 Deinococcus sp.
TGTTCCAGCAGGATGCCGTTGCCACCGAGGGTTGCGCGCGCCAAGGCCACCGTTTCGCGGCAGCGGGCGGCAGTCAACACCTTGGCACGCGCGGCGTGTTCGTCGTTCATCTCGCCCCGGTCTGCCATGTAGGACAGGCGCAGGCACAGGGTAAACATGCTGGTCACGTTGCCCAGCATATGCACGAGGTGATTCTGGATCAGCTGGAATTCACCGATACGCTTGCCAAATTGCTTGCGGGTCTGGCTGTAGGTGAGGGCCAGTTCGTAGGCGCCCATCGCGCAGCCCACGCCCTGCCACGCCACGCCCGCACGGGTCAGGCGCAACACATCGGCGGTGGTGCGCCAGCCCTGCACGGCCTGCAGGCGGTCGCGCTCCTCAATCCGGCAATCTGTCAGGGTAATGTGCCCGTTTTCCACAATCCGCAGGGCAATTTTGCCCTCAATTTTCTTGACCTCAAATCCTGGCGTTCCGGCCCGCACGATAAAGCCGCGTACCTCCTGCGTATCCACGTCGCGGGCCCAGATCACCGTAAAGTCGCTGAAGGTGCTGTTGCCGATCCATTTTTTCTCGCCATTCAGAATCCAGCCGTCACCGTCGTGCTTGCAGGTGGTCCTCATGCCCTGGCTCACCTGAGAGCCGCCCTCCGGTTCGGTCAGGCCGAAGGCACCGATGGCTTCCAGATCCATCATCCTGGGCAGCCACTCGGCTTTCTGCTCGGCGCTGCCGCCCAGGGCGATGCTGGCAAAGGCGAGGCCCGCATGTACGCCGAAAAACACAGCGGTACTTACATCCACCTTGCAGGCTTCCAGCGTGACCAGGCCCTCGATGATGGTGGCGTTGGGCTTGCGCGTGCCGTCCTCATTCCAGATCCGGCGCAGCAGGTCCAGCTTCCGCAGCTCAGGAATCAACTGCTTCGGGAACTCGTCGCGGCTCCAGTACTCGTTCATGATCGGGGCCACGTGCGTGTGCATAAATTCTTTGGTCTGGGCGGCCACCTCGCGCTCATCGTCTTGCAGGGTGTCCATCAGGCCATAAAAGTCACCGTCGGCAGCAGGCAGCGCCGTCTTTTTGCCCGTGTCACTCGACAACATGCGCGTCAGTTGCTTCAGTTGGCCGTCGCTCATGCGGGAGGCCGCGTTCAGCAGAGCGGGCAGATCCACGCGTCCGCTCAGTTTTCCTAGCGCCTGGAGGTCGATCTGTGCCAGCAAGTCCATCGGGTTGATGCCCACAGCGTTGGGGGCCGTCGCGTCCTTGGCAGGAGAAGTCATGCCCATAGTGTGACACATTTTGTACTCAGTACAAAGTTTTAATTCCTGCGATTGAACCGCCTGCCTGTTCATTCATTCTTTAGAGTGTGGAGGTCCGCCTCAAGTCTCACCTCTAGCATGGGTCATGTTGTCCGAATCGCCGCTGGGTTCCGTCCGATGACGCTGCCCAAAGCAGACCGACCCACCCGCCCGCTGCCTGCCAAACCTGCCGGATACGTCGAATTGGCTCGGTATTCCAGCCTTGGCCGACTGTGGGCCCTGCTGGGCGGGGCAGTGCGCGAGGGCCGAACCGTCAGTGTGGTGCGCGGCGATTCCCCTGACCTGTGCCGCCGCCGAATTGCTGGATACGCGCTGCCAGGGGCGGCCCTCTTTCTGGATACGGCCCGCCTGATGAGTCAGTTGGAAGACGGCTTTGAAACACACCCGACGTTACTGGCGCTGCTGTCAGGCAACTCCGATCCCTTGCGGGCCGAGCTGAACACGCACTTTGAATTGCAACTGAATTTCGTGATAGCCCTGACGGCCAACCGTGACCTGATCACCCGTCCTGAGTTCCGCTATTTGCCCACCGTGCCGGGCCTCAGTACCCTGCCCACCCAACTGGTTTTGGTGCCCCGCCGTCTGGGCCGCGATGAGCTTCATCTGCTGCTCCAACGGGCCTGCGGCCTGGCCTGAACCACCTACTGTTCGCAGCCGAAGAAAGCATTCCCCCCATTGGGGGTGTGAGGCTTCCGTCATTTGCCGTGATTGCGCTGCTTTACTTTGCCGCCCCCATCAGACATTCTGGCAAGATAAGCGCCTCAACGTGATTTTGCTCCATGCTGAACGATCAGACACATTTTTCTCAGAAACGTTTTGAATATCACGTGGGCTGTGAGGGTGTGTTTTATGCTGGCTGGGAAGCTTTTTAAGTGAACACTTGTTCTCATGAACCGTGAATGAGTTCACAGCTAAGCGGCCAGTTAACAGAGTAATGTCTGACTCGTGGTCAGCGAAACTCCCCGTCCCGCCCGTGCGCGTAGCCCTGAGGAAAAAACTCAGCGTCGCGACGATATCCTCCGTGCCGCCGAACGCCTGTGGACCAATACGCCTTATGCCGACCTGAGCATGAACCAGGTGGCGCGTGAAGCCAAACTTGCCAAAGGCACCCTGTATCTCTATTTCGATACGAAAGAAGAACTGTTTCTGGCCCTGCTGACCGAGCACTTGCAGCAGTGGTTGGCCCACCTGACGGGTATGTTGGCAGAGCGGCAGCCCAAAACGTCCACCGACGTCGCCGATGTCATCATTGACGCCTCCAAGGGCTATGAGGCCCTGCGCCGCCTGCTCATCCTGCTGGGCACCGTACTGGAGCGCAATGTGCGCCCCGAATTGACCCTCAACTTCAAGCGCGACGTGCGCCGCATGCTTCAGGAAGTCATCGGTCAGATGCCTTTCGAGCCTGAGCTGACGCTCAAGATCATCGTGCATGTGTACTCTCTGGCGGTGGGCTGGCAGCAGATCACCGAGGAAACTCCTTCTTCGGAAACCCTGCGCCGCTACCCTGAAATGTCGTTCCTGACCCTGGATTTTGATACCGAGTTTCCCATCTCGGTACGGGCCACCATCGACCGCCTGACCACCAAAGCGTAAGCTTCCGCAGCGGGACCCTCGGCGGTTCAATGAAAGCCGGCTCCCCTTCTGGTGGTGATCCTTCTTTTTCTTGCTTGATGGTGCAT
>JAQBPF010000198.1 GCA_028287665.1 Deinococcus sp.
GACGACGCCCCCGGCACCCGTTTGATTGGCCGCACCAAAGGCGACGCCCCCGGCATCGACGGTCAGGTGTACCTGTTTGCAGGCGAACTGGCCGGACAACTCAAGATCGGCGACATCGTGAAGGCCCGCATTGAGGACAGCGACGAATATGACCTCTACGGCGAGGTGCTGGAGCGCCCGGAGTGGAAGCCCAACGTGCCGCAACTGGGCCATTTTGGGAAGCACTGATCGGCAACCACTGAGGGAGCGGGCGACACCAGACAGTCTCCGGCACTCTCCAGCAGTACAGGCGGGCAGCACATGCTGACCCGCCTGACTTTTTGCCGGAAAGCCCAACAGTGAACAATGGGGCCATGCTTTCCCGGTTAACCGGTTCTGGGTTCCCTGTGGTGCTGCTGCTGGCGGCCCTCGGCCTGTTTTGGGTGGCGGGGCTGCAATCTTGGCGCTCGGTGCGAGCGGCGACCTGGCCTACTGCACCGGGCAGCGTGACCCGCACCTGGCTGGAACCCAGCAGCGGCGGTGGCGGACGCCAACGTATCTGGACACCCCACGTGGCCTACACCTACACCGTTGGCGGCGTCACCTACAGCGGCGAGCGCCTGACGTATGGCACTCGCGGCAACAGCGACTACGGCCAGCAACAGCGGGCGCTGAAGCGGTATCCGGTGGGCGGCGCGGTGCGCGTACATTACGCCCCCGGCACGCCGCAAAAAAGCGTACTGGAATCCGGCCTGCGCGGCATTCCCTGGATGACTTTCGTGGTGGCGGCCCTCATCCTGATACTGTCCGGTCTGGCCAGCCGCAGCACCTAGAGCATTTGTCATAATAATGACCGAGCGGAGCGAGTGAATTTCATTGAGCAGGACGGAGAATGGAGCCATCGAAAGTCTCTTTTTTCGGTGGTGTAATTCGGAGAACTGCTCTAGACGCCCCCGCTGTTGTCTGCAAACGCAGAGCTCGCCCTGACAGACCCGTGTGACGCCCCTTCCCCTACACTTTGCGGGTGAATCTCGATGTCTTCGTGGTGGTGTGCGCCGCTGTATTTGGCCTGCTGGTCGGCTCGTTTTCCAACGTGCTGATCTGGCGGTTGCCACGCGGCGAAAATATCGCCTTTCCGCCCAGCCATTGCCCGCACTGCGACCATGCCCTCAGCCCCCTGGACCTTGTGCCAGTGGCCTCCTGGCTGGCCCTGGGCGGCAAGTGCCGCTACTGCCGCGCTCCCATCAAGCGGCGCTATCCGGTGGTCGAACTGCTGACTGGTGCCGGTTACGCCCTGATTGCCGCGCTGTTTCCGTTGGCCGTGTACGGGGTAGGCACGCTTGGCCTGATGGTGCTGTTTACGCTGCTGCTGGTCGCCAGCGCCATAGACCTCGATACCTACACCATTCCCGACGAATTGACCCTGCCCGGCGTGGTGCTGGGACTGATCTTCGCCTTCTTCGGGGCGCGGGCGGCGGGGACGGAGTACGGCCTGCCCAATGTTCCCGAAGCCGTGAATGGGGCGCTGCTGGGCGCGGGCCTGTTGGTCACGATTGACGTGCTGGCCTCGTGGGTACTGCGGCGCTTCAAGGAAAGGCAATACCCCGATCTTCCCATCGGATACCAGCAGATCAGTCTGGCCCTGCTGGCAGGCGCGTGGTTGGGGCCGTGGTGGGGCGCGGGCGTGGGCCTGTTGTCGGTAGGAGTCAATCTGGCGGCGCGGCGCGTGGTGCGGGTGCCCGAACTCCTCACCATCGGCGGCTTTCTGGTCAGCGTGATGCTGGGCAGCGCGGGCTACGGCATGGGCCTGATTCTGATGGTGCAGGGTGCTCTGGCCGCAGCAGGGGCGGTGTCGTTGGTGGCGGGGCTGTACTGGTGGTTGCAGTATCGGGGCGCGGCCAAGGCACAAGCAGCCAAAGCGGAAGCCGATGCACCCGCCACGACCACAGCCGAAGACGACCTCCCCTACGACCCCAGCGCCATGGGCTTTGGTGACGTGAAACTGGCCGCCGTGATCGGTGCGTTTTTGGGCTGGGAGCGGTTACTGGTGGCCGTGGTGGTGGCGGTGGTGGCCGGAGCGCTGCTGGGGGTCATCCAATTGGTCCTGAAAAGCGAAAATCGCGTCAAGTTTGGGCCGTATCTGGCCCTGGGCGCCGTGGTGGCGCTGATCTGGGGCGAAGCGATTGTGGAAGCCTACCGGGGAATGCTGGGGCTGTAACAGGAGCAGCCCGGCTCCACACAAGGAATGGAGAGTTCCTCGCCAGCGCTGAGGCTGTGGCGGGGGACTGTGTTGATAGAGCCCAGTTGATAGAGCCCAATCCGGGCTCAGGCAGCCAGACGCGAGGCCCGGCGCACGCGGAAAGCAAAGACTGCGGCAATCAGAAATTTGGCCAGAATATCGGCGTAAATGATCTCGGTGATCTGGCGGGCGGGCATATCTCCCCAGAAGGCCAGCAGGTTAAAAATCACGCTGTCCAGCGGCACACTCACGGCATTGCTGGCCAGCACGCGGGTCCACCAGTTGCGGTGAATGAGCCGCTGATACACCCCCGTATCTGCCAATTCGCCCACCAGCAGCGCCAGAAACGACGCCCCGATAAAGCGCCAGGGGGTGCCGGTGAACAGGGCAAACAGGGTATTGACCAGCAAGGCCAGGGCAATAGCCACGTACACGGCTTTCAGACCGCCCGCCCGGTGAATGCGGTCGCGCAGCGTGAACACTGCCGCAAAGAAGATGGTTCCTACACTCAGCAGGCCGAAAAACGGCAGGGGAATGAAGGTATTCAGGGTCAGGTTGGCGAGCAGAATGCTGAGCGCATAGAGCGCTATCAGGAGCAGGGGCAGGGCACCGAGCGCCGCCGTCATGGACTTCTTTTTCATAGGGCCTCCAGCCACAGCGACAACACAGGTCACGGGCAAGACAAAAAGGGTAGCAGGAATGGGGCCTGAAAAAAGGGCAGTGGGGAAGCTTGATCCTCTGGCGCTGCCGCCTCAGAAGGAGGAGTGTGGCGGCGTGTGCTCGGCGCTGGACCTCGGTCTTTTCCTAGCGCCTGCGGCCAAAGACGCTGGTTGGTGTCGGCGGGGCAGCAGCCGTCTGATATTCGCGCACAGCCGCGTACAGCCACTCTGGGGTGCGGCTGTCAAAGTGGGTCACGGCCATCCATTCGGCGCTGTACAGCTCGGCAGGCTGCGGATTGAGGATCCCCGAGCAATATTCGGTGCCAAAGATCAGGTTCAGGCGGGCGTCGGCCTGTCCAGATTCGGTGCCGCGTGCGGCGTGGCTGCCCACCAGCCGCAATTCAGACACCGAGATGCCGACCTGGGCCAGGAGGGCGCGGCGCAGGCCGAGTTCCACCACGCCTATCCCCGCTTCGGCATTCAGCAACAGGCCCGGCAACGCGATACTGCCGCCCGGCAACAGGGGGCGGCGTGGATGCACCAGCAGATACTGGTTGCGTTGCTGCACAAGGGCGAACACCCCCACCTCATAGGCGACGTGCAGGGCGCGTTCCGGAATGGACGTGGTCACAGCTTCTCCTGAATTGAGGGCGGCCAACCACCTCTTGGCCCGAGCCTCTGGCTTGTGATTGAACGGCCTTTCCTCTAACGTCCCGCAGTCTAACGGCTCAGCTTGGAAGGAGGCCACACCCGCCTTAATGGGGGCACCCGCACCTGCGCTCCCTGCCCCCGTTCTCCCAGAACGCCCGCCAGATGCCAGAACGCGGCGTCATGGGCCGGATTGGTCCAGGCGGGCGACTGCACCAACAGCACCCCGCTCACCTCTGCCGGAGCTGGCCACCGACCTGTGGGGTGGGCCATGCGGTGCAGGGTCAGGCGGGGCAGCACCTCGGGGGGCAGCAGGCCAGAAACTTCGGCGTGGGTGCGCTCCAGATCAAACCCCTCGGCCACCGGAAGCGCCGCATGCCAGGCCGGATAGAGGCAGCTGTAGTGCCTGATCAGGCCCCCGCCGAGGCCAAGGCCTGCCCAGTTGCCGGGGCGCACCCGCGTGCCGTCTCCACTTCTGCTGGCCAGGTCGTGGTGGGAATCTATGTTCAGCACGTCGTTGGGCGCTCCACTCTGCCGTGCATGGTCCTGCAACCACTCCCAGGCATCGGCGTGAGACAGGGTGACCCAGGCCGGGCACCCTGCATAACGCTCCAGCGCCTCCCAGCCCGGATGCAGCGGATAATCGGCGTCCAGCGGAGACCAGTCCTGGGCCTTCCCATTGCGTTTGAGGGTCCGGGCCTGCCACGCCTCATACCGGTCGGCAGGCAGGTCACGGGTGCCCCAGATCGGCGCGTCGAAGACCAGTTCGGCGCAGCCACTGTAGGCGTCCCAATCTATGCTCAGCAGCACAGGCACGCTTTAGCCGGTCGTCTCCGCAAGATGAAGAGCCCAACTGACGCTGGCAGGGTCGCGCACAAAGCCGAAGCGGTCATTGATGGCCAGCATAGGCGCGTTGTCGCTGGCATTGTCGGTTCGCAGGAAGACCTCGCCCCCTGCCTCAGCCGCCAGCGCACGGGCCACCCGCACAATGTGCAATTTCAGCAGGGTCGCCACGCCCTGCCCGCGCCAGTCCCGCGTCACGCCTGTCAGTCCGGTCAACACATCCAGGCTGGCCTCCGACCTGAAGAGGGTGGATTGGCCGATCCACTGGCTGCTGGGCGCTTCTGCGATCAGGTACGCCCCTGGCAGCAGGCCCTGATCGTTCAGCACCGCTTCCTCAAACACCTCAAAGGTAAGCGGCGTGGCTGGTTCCGAGCGCGGAACATCCTGCCGCACATCGGACATCAGGGCGTGAAGGCGGCGGGGCAGATCGGGGGTGCCCGCTTCGCGCAACTCCGCGAGACTGCGGACGCGGACGCCCAGCGCCCCCAGCCGCGCCTCGGTGGCCAGAAACGGCGTCTCGTCAAAGTGGCCACCCGTGAGGCTGAGGGCACTGGTAAAGGACCGCTTGCCCGGAACAAAACCCCGCCGGGTCAGAAAATGGGACGCGAGCGGGTGATCTTCGCGGGCCAGCGTGCGGACCGATAAAGCTTGCCACACGCCCAATTGACTCAGCAATTGTCGCCAGAGCGCGGCCCCCACGCCCTGCCCCTGCCATTCGGGGCTCACCGCCAGTTCCAGCCCGAACCGCTGCGGGTGATACATGCCTGGATTCTGAAACAGGAGGCCCACCCCCACCACCTCACTGCCCGCTGCATGGGCCACCAGCGCCGTATGACGGTAGCCCCACGCCTCCTGCTGCTCGGTCTGGTGCTGCAATTCGGGGCCGCTGAAGGGATCGTGCGGGTGGGCCGCCGTCCAGACCTCAGCCGCCGCGTCCCAGTCAGCAGCGGTGACCGGACGCACCACCCACCGAGCGGCGGCCCAAGGAGTGGCCGTCATCTGAGCGGGTATTTCATCGCTCATTCTCTGTGCTCCTCACCCGCGATCAGGCGCTGCATCTCGATCCAGGCAGGTTCTCTGGTAAAGCCCAGCCGCTCGTTGATCTTCAGCATGGGAACGTTGGTGCTGGCGTTGCCGGTCCAGATCCGTTCTGCACCCCGCGCCCGTGCCTGCTCTATGGAGGCCACCTTGAGCGCCATCGCCAGCCCCAATCGGCGGTGGGCGCGGACCGTACCCGTCAGGCCATTGCTCAGGCGCACCGGGTCGGCGGGGTCCAGCCAGAGTTCGGTGAGGGCCGCCACCTCGCCGCTGGCTTCATGAATGGCCATCAGCACCGCTTCCGGCCAGAACTGTGGGTGCGCTTCGCGTTTGCGGAATTCCGTTTCGATAATCGGCGTGGCCTCAGAGGTGCGCGGCACATCGGCACGGGCCTGGGAAAAGCCAGCAAAATAGGCGGCCCAGGCCGCATCGGGGCCGCGTTCGGCCATCAGCTGAGCGAGGCTGACCGCCCGGTAGCCGGGGGCCAATTGAGCGGCGGCGGCAAAAGGCTGGGGATCAAAGCTAGGAACGTCCAGCACGTTGTCAAAAAAGCGCATGACCTCGGCAAAGCCCCACTGTGCCAGGAAGGCCAACCCGCGTGGCCGATCTTCCTGTGTGCCTGCCAGGACCTCGCGTGCTCCACGCGCCTGCAGATGCGCCCACAGGGCTTCGGCCAGGGCCCTTCCGACGCCCTGCCCCTCGGCGTCCGGCAACACCATCAGTTCGGCGTGATAGCGGTGGGGATCGAACATGCTGGGCCACTGGGCCACGGACGCCGCGCCGACCAACTGGCCAGCCTGATCTTCGGCCACCATCCGGTGAAGATGGGGCTGAAAGGGGTGCTGCCGCAGTTGCTCGTCGCCGTGTTGGATGTATTCGGCGGTTACGGTTTGCAGCGGCCAGACCTGGTGCTGAAGGGCGGACAGGGCCGGATAATCGGTGTCGCGGGCTTCACGAATCTGCACGGCCAGAGGAGACATCAGACTCATTGTGTCCCCTCTGCCCCGGTTCCCTCTGGGCCAGCCAGCTGCAATTGATAACGCAGATGTCTGGGCCCGCGCACAAAGCCCAGCGCCTGATTCATGCCCAACATGGCCACGTTCGGCGGATCGTTGAAGGTGCGAATTTCGCCGCCGCCCCGGGCATTCAGCCCCTGCATCGCGCTCACTTTCAGCGCCTTGGCTACCCCTTTTCCCCGGTCTTCGCGCCGCACCCCGGTCATGCCGATCACGTAAAAGTTTCCGGGAGACTGCATCAGCGTGGAATAGCCGATGTAGTTTCCGGTCAGCGGATCGCTGAGATCAGGGCGCACGGCCACAAAAGACAGATCGGCGCTGAAGAGGGGGTCTTCCAACTCCTGTTTGACCCAGGCGTCAAAGGGCCGTTTGGTCAGCACGGTGCCCAGCGGCACATCCTGAAACAGCAGCCAGTCCAGTTCCCACAGCTTGCGGTTGCGGTCGGGGTCAGCCGCCAGCGACGCCACCGAATGCAGCTCTATGCCGTGCGCGGCCACCGACTCCATCAGCGGGCCAAAGGCCGACAGATCGACAGCAGCGGTTTGAATCCGGCTCTCGAACCGCTCCCAGCTCACCTTCCAGCCGTGAGCCTCCAGAAAGGCGCGGCCTGCGTCGTGGTGGGCTTCATCCGACAGCATGGTCTGAATTTCCCGCGCCCCACGTGCCTGCACACGGCCCAGTAACTCGCGGTAGATCGCCCCACCTATGCCCTGACCACGCGCCTGCGGGTGCACCTTCACGTCTCCCCGGTAGCGCCATTCTTCAAAGGCAAAATCGTCGTGCCCGATGCGGCCCACGCCCACCACACGTCCGTCCTGTTCGGCCACCACATCGGTCCTGAACAGGCTCGGATCTTCGGCCTCATCCCACGTTTGCAGCAGCTCGGGGGTCACGGGCCAGTCTGGAGTCGTGGCGGTCAGCACCCACGCTGCGTCCTGATAATCGTCCGGTTTGCGGAACTCGCGCAGGCGGAAAAAAGGCGGGGTCGCGGAGGCAGAACCATCAGTCGGAGAAACGGTGGAATCGCTCATGCCTCTATGCTGAAGGATGAAGGGGGGCGGGCGCATCGGCCAAGAAACGTAGGGGCGCGGTGTGCCGGGGTGGGCGGCAGGAGGAAAGACAGTCAAGACCGTGCACCCGCCTCAGCCGTTCATCTTGACCCAGCGCCCACGTCCCACCTCCACCAAATCGCCCTATCCTGACCTCCATGACCCACGCCTCAGATTCACTCTCCTCCCGCCTGAAACTCCTGCTGATCCTGCCGCACCCCGACGACGAGGTGTACGGCGCGGCGGGCACGCTGATGACGCTGCTGGCCGAGGGGCACAGGTGCGGCCTCGTGACCCTGACGCACGGCGAGGCGGGGCGCACGCTGGGGCTGTGCAATACCCCGGAGGAACTGGCCGCCCTGCGGGACGTAGAACTGCGGGCCTGCCTGGAGGTGATCGGGCTGACCACCACCCCCGGCAGCAGCTTTGAACAGCACAACTTTCCCGACAAGTACCTGAAAGACCAGCCGATTGAGCCCTTGATCGAAACCGCACAGGAGGCCATGACGCGCCACCGCCCCGAAATCGTGCTGACTTTTCCGCCCAACGGCAGCAACGGCCACCCCGACCACGTGACCACCCACCGGGCCGTCAAAGCCGCCTGGGACGCCCTGCCGGAGGCCGAGCGCCCGCGCCTGTGGTACTACGCCAGCGACACCGCTCCCGAAAACGAGGCGCTGCTTCCTGAATGGCTCCCCGCCAACCTGCGCCGCGACGTGACGCCGTTTATTACGCGCAAGTTGCAGGCCATTGCCTGCCACCGCACGCAGGCGCTGAGCACCGTGGACTTTATTCGCAAGTTTCCAGAACGGATCACGACCGAAACGTTCTACGAACTGGGGGGCTAAAAACAGGGTGTGTGGATCGTGGCCTATCGAAATAGCCAAGCCACGATCCACGGTCCGCCCTCAGTCTTCCCACTCCGACACGGGCACAAACTCAATGCCTTCCCCGGTGGTGGCCGTCACGTTGTAGCGCTTGTCAAAGGTCACGAGCAGTTCGCCCCGGTCAAAGTACTTGGGCGACACGACGGCCTTGCGGAACAGGTAATTGCCGTCATCGTCCAGGCCGATGTGGGCACTTTTGGTAAAGCGGAATTCCACGATTTCGCCGTGCAACTTGGTTCGCACGCGCACGCGGTAGGTGTGAATATCGTCCTGCTTGACGTTGGGGTTCTTGCCGCCTGATTTTTTGCCGAACAGTCCGAACATGGGAGGTCTCCTGAGGAAAGGGGTCGAAAGGAAAAGGGGGAAGGGCACAGAAGGTTCCGCGCCTGCGGGGATGAAGAGGCCGCGGCCCCTACACTTCCCGCAGCAACTCTGTCAGCAGCGCCACATGCAGGGGCCAGCGGTCCAGGCGCACATGCTCGTGGGCGGCATGTGCGCCGTCGCCGGGTGCGCCCAGACCGTCGAGGGTGGGGGCCAGCGGGGCCGTGAAATTGCCGTCGCTGCCGCCGCCCACCACTTCCTCTGTCAGAGAAAACCCGAGGCGGTGTGCTAGCGCCTGGGCCTGGGCATACAGCGCCATCGTCTGCGGCCCGCGCTCGAAGGGAGGACGGTTCAGGCCGCCGCCCAGGTCCAGGCGGACGCGGGGATCACTGGAGGTCAGGGCGTGCATGCCAGCCGTCACGCGCTCGCCTTCGGCCAGGGTGCTGGCCCGCACATCTATGGTCAGGGTGCAGGTGGCCGGAATCACGTTCACAGCGCTGCCGCCCCGGATCAGCCCCACGCTGACCGTCGTGCCCACATCGGGGCGGGCCAGGGCGTGAATGACCGGAATCAGGCGGGCCGCCTCGGCTATGGCACTGGCCCCCTCCTCCGGCTTGTTGCCCGCATGGCTGGCCACGCCGTGCAGCGTGAGCACAAAGGAGCCGACGCCTTTGCGGCCCGTTTTCAGGGCGTGCGTATCGGCCACCGGGGGTTCCACGACCAACACGGCGCGGGCTTCGCGGGCAGCGGCCTCGATATGAATGCGGCTGCTGTAAGACCCGATTTCTTCATCAGGCGTGAGCAGCAGACGGATGCCGCCCGCAGGCCAACCGCCCGATGCATGCAGGGCCCGCAGAGCATGGATGGCCGACACGATTCCGGCTTTCATGTCGTAGGTACCGGGGCCGTACACCCGGTCGCCCTCGACCCGGAACGGCATCTCTTCCAGCGTGCCGTGCGCCCAGACCGTATCGGCATGGGTCAGAATCAGGGCGGGCCGCCGCTGCTCTCCAAACTCAAAGGAGCGGGTTCCGCCTGCCAGAAGTTGCACCTCGGCACCAAGGGCGCGGGCCCAGCCTTCCACAACGTCCATCACACGGCTGATGGCCTCGGCATGACCAGACGGAGACTCTATTTCGACCAGTTGATACAGGTCGGGGAGCAACTGGGCCACATCAGGCAGGGGGGCGGAAGAGGTCATGCGGTCATGCTAGCGCCACCGGGCCAAAAACACGCCGCCCACCGAAACGACGGCGAGGCGGCGTGCAAGCCGAAGTCTCAGGTCAGGAGCATGACCTGCTGAGGATTGGCGCGCACGACGGCGCGGCCCCGCATATACAGGTCGTTGAGGGCCTGTGAGCCGAAAATTCGGGCCAGGCGCGTGCTGGTCAGTTCGATGGTGCGCCCGCCGATCTTCAGACGAACGATGTCTATGGTTCCGGGAACCCAGGTGCAGGAGAGTTCTTGCATAGTCAACCTCCAAGGTGGCGTGATAGGCCAAGAATGAGACGGTGGGGGTTGGGACGGGATAGGGAAGCACGACGCGCCGCACAGAGGGGGCGCACCGAGGGCAATGGTCCTGCCGGGCCTGCATCCAAAACACACTGGCGAAACACACGGTGCAGGCAGAGAAAACCGGTAAGACAAGAATAAGATTTTGAATTGCGAGAAAGGAAAGAACTAATCGGTTCAGTCTTGAGGGAGCCATCATAAACGGCTGGGCCGCCCCCTTCATCCTTCATTGGTACGCGTTGTGGACGAATACGAACCTGAGACGAAGCTGACGGAAGATGTGAAAGCTCATCAGAAAGCGCAGGTGTTCTAGGCAAATTGCGTCAAATGATTCAGAGTT
>JAQBPF010000200.1 GCA_028287665.1 Deinococcus sp.
AAGGCTTTGAGGGACGTGACCAGCAACAGGGCCAAGTCGTCTGCGGCAGCGGCGTCATGCCCGTGCTTCATCAGGAGGCGGCCCAGGAAGGCCCGAAAATCGTCGTACAACTGGGTCACGCCGCCGAACTTGGTATCGAACAGATCGGCAGCGTCCGGGTAGGTGTTGGCAAGCTGCCTGCCGGTTAAAATCCATTGCAAACAGGCGTAGTTCAGTTGGCTTTCCAGGTCAGGCAGGGCGTCCAGTTCGGCGGCAAGCTGCTGTAAGCCCTGCTCGCTCATCCAACCGATCACCGCTCTGAACAGGTCTTCTTTGTTGGGAAAGACCAAGTACAGCGCCGGACGCGACATGCCCGCCGCCTGCGCCAGATCGCCCATGGTGGTGCGCGTATAGCCGTAGCGGGCAAAGACCTCGTAGGCTTGCTGGATGACAAATTGGCGTTTGGGGTCTGGGGTCATGGGGAATGTGGGCCGTGTTCAGGCGCTCTCTACATCAGTTAAGCACACTATTGACAAATTTCGTCAAGGCGTCAATACTAACCACACAGACATTCTGACAAGCTGATAAAAACTGTCAGAGTGAATTACCCACCTCCCTTGCTTCCCCACCGCCCTCTCTCTGCCTCAGGAGACCCACCATGCCCAAAACCATCTTCATTACCGGAGCTTCCACAGGCTTAGGCCGCGCCACCGCCCTCCTCTTTGCCGAGCAGGGATGGAATGTCATTGCCACCATGCGTACCCCAGCAAACGGCGCAGACCTCGCCGCACACAGCAACATCACCGTGTTGCCGTTGGACGTGACCAACCCGGAGCAGATCAAGAGCACTGTGGCACACGCACTCGCGCAGGCCGATGTAGACGTGGTGTTCAACAATGCAGGTTACGGATTGGCTGGCCCCCTGGAAGGCATGACCGATGCCCAGATGGTGCGTCAGATCGACACCAACCTGCTGGGCGTCATGCGGGTCACGCAGGCGTTTTTGCCGCACCTGCGCGTCAGGGGCTCAGGGGTCATCGTCACGACCACCTCTATCGGCGGGCTGATCACTTTGCCCATGAACTCGGCCTATCACGCCACCAAATGGGCACTGGAAGGCTGGAGCGAAAGCCTGGCCTTCGAGCTGAAACGCTTCGGCATCGCCGTGAAAACCGTGTCGCCCGGTGGCATCAGCACCGATTTTGCCAGCCGCTCGCTGGATATGGCGATGCACGAAGCCTACGCCGAAGATGTGCAGAAGACGTGGGCCGCGTTCACTGACCCTGCACGCGACGCCGGGCGCTCTACCGCTGAACAGATTGCGGCGGTGGTCTGGGAAGCCGTGACCGACGGCAAAGAGAAACTGCGCTATGTGGCGGGTGCTGACGCTCAAGCCATGTACGCCCAGCGCCTGCAAGTGGGCGACGAAGCCTTCCGCGCAGGCATCCGCCAAGCCTTTTTGGGCGACTGATCACAGCGTTCTGTCAGTGCTGAACTGACGCCGTAGGAATACGGGAACCGGTTGAAAGCCCCAGAGTGTTGGCTTTCAATCGGTTTTTGTCTTACGCCAGCAACCGCTCCACGAGTCCCGGCAACAGGCGGTAGATATTGACGCCGCAGACCCTATCAAAGTGGGCTTTGAGGGCCAGTTGCGCCCGCCACTTTTCGGTGGTGCGCTCATTCACGGTGTAGCGCAGGGCAACGTCTACCACGCGCTCCTGCACCGTGCAAAAGCCTTCGGCCACTGCCAACATGTCGCACAGTTGCAGCAGGCGGTCTTCTTCCGATAGCTCCACGGCGGCCAGCAAGTCGCCCAAGCAGGCCAGTTCTACGGGCGTGCCGTCCCACGCGCCTTGCAGGGTGTCCAGATCAGGGATGACAAAGGAATGGGTGAGGGCAATCCGGGCGACGTCGGTGTACCCCAGCGCCGTTAAAAAGTCGTAGCCGTCCAGAATATGACGGTCTTTGTTTGGCCCGGTGCGGCGGCCTATATCGTGCAGCAGCCCCAGCGTGTGCATCCGCTCTGGGTCGAGGTCAGGATGACGCTCGGCAATGCAGCGGGCGGCCAGCGCAACGTAGCGCGAGTGCGTCACCCACCCGCCGGGATTGATGGCCTCGGCGTCCAGCAGCAATTGCTCGGCCACCGCAGGACTCGGCAACTCGGCACTCGGCAGCCCACCACTCGGAAGGGTCAACCCCGGCTCCATGCCGCCGCCTGCGCCAACGCTTCTGCGGCTTGGTCTACTTCGGCGTCGGTGGTGGCCCGCCCAAAAGAAAAGCGCAGGCTGGCGCGGGCATCGGGTTCTATCAGGCCAATGGCGCTCAGCACGTGGCTGGGCTGCATGGTTCCAGCGGCGCAGGCACTCCCGGCACTCGCGGCGATGCCCAGCATATCCAGATTCATCAATAGGGCTTCCCCATCGGCCCCCGGCAGCGTCACCGACACGACTTTTGGACTGCCCCCGGGTGGATGGTTGACGCGCAGATTTGCAATGGCCGAAATGCGCCCCATGAACCGCGCTTGCAGGGCCGACAGGTGGGCAAAAGTGACTTCCCGCTCTGCCTCGGCGTGCGTGAGGGCCACACCCGCTGCGTACACGCCCGCCGTATCCTGCGTGCCGGGGCGCAGGCCGCCTTCCTGCCCGCCGCCCAGCGTGATGGCGGGCAGCACCGTACCGCGCCGCACGTACAGGAAGCCCACCCCACGCGGCCCACCCCATTTGTGGGCGCTTATGGTGGCAAAGGTGACGCCCCACGCGGCTACGTCTATGGGCAGCACGCCGGGAGCCTGCACCGCGTCGGAGTGGTAGGGCACGCCCTGTGCAGCGGCCACCGCCGCCAGCGCTGGTGTGTCCTGCACGGTGCCGATTTCGTTGTTGGCGTGGTGAATGCTGACCAGGGCGGTTTCGGGACGCAGGGCTTCGGCCAGTTGGTCAGGGGTGTAGCGGCCATGCGAATCGG
>JAQBPF010000257.1 GCA_028287665.1 Deinococcus sp.
TTCATGCCTGCCAGGAAATCAACATTTTCAACAATGACATTGCGCCACTCGTCGCCGGGTTCGCTGACTCCGCCGCGTTCGGTAAGTCGGGGTTGGATGACGACAGGAGCAAAATTCAAGATCCCGCGCACGCCTGCATCGACCAGAGCCTGTGCGGCGTCCTGGGCCCGTTCGGGTGGAACTGCCAGAAATCCCATATCTACCGGGGTGGCACTCACAAAGTCACGCAACTGTTCGGTGTGCTGTACGCGCAAATCGCGGATATTTTGACCCACGATCTGCGGATTCACGTCAAACAGGCCCACATATTGAAAGCGGTAGTCGCTGGCCCCTGGATAGTTGGCAATGGCCTGTCCCAGCCGCCCCATACCCACGATGACCACGCTCCAGGTCCGGTTCAGGCCCAGCACCCGCACCAGTTCGCGCTTGAGAATGGGCACGGTATACCCCATGCCCCGCGTGCCGAAGCGCCCGAAATAGGCCAGGTCTTTACGCACCTGAAACGCGCTTACCTGTGCACGTTCGGCCAGGTCATTGCTGCTGGTCCGGCTCACGTCCTGCGTTTCCAGCTGCTCCAAAATACGCAGGTAGGTCACGAGGCGGCTGATGGCGGCGGTGGGAATATCGGCCATAACTTCAGCGCACCCGGAAGGAATCCAGGCCGCTGCTCGTCAGGCGTTCCTCGGCGCGCGTGAGGGCGTCGCCGCTAAAGGGACCCACCAACACGGTCACTTTGCGGCCTTCAGGAGCGTTCACAGTGGGAGCAAAACCTTGCTCACGCAGCGTTCCGACCAAGTTCTGAGCACTCTCGACCCGGTCAAATGCGCCAACTTGCAGATAGACCGGGCCAGTGGGTGCTGGCGCAGCAGTTTGAGGCTCCGGTGTGGCCGGGGCAACAGGAGCACTCGGAGTGGCTGTTTCGCTGGGTGCTGTGCTGCTGGGAGCAACTGGGTTGTTGCCACTGACCGTGCCCCCCGTGAGGCTGCGGTTGCGGGGCGGGTACAGGATGGCGTTCGGGTAGGCCCGCTGAACATCGGCCAAAGCCTGACGTGCAGTGGCTTCATCGGCAAATGGGCCAATCTGCGCCACCACTCCAGAGCCGACATCGATGGGATAGACGCGGTAGCCCAGACCGCTGACGCCCGCTGTGCTGCTGCCAGCCGCCGATTCTGACGAAAAGGTGCCGAGGCTGATGCGGTAATCAGAGCGCAGCGGCGTGCGCGTTTCACTGGTGGCGACCGCTCCGCCCGTGCGGGCTGGCGTGGCGCTGGCAGGCGGCGCTGCTGGCGTGGCGGGCTGCTCTGCAGGAACGGGTTCCACAGGCGCGGCCACAATGGTAGGAATGTCGTTGAGCGACGTGGTGGGTTCGGTGGGTGTGGTTGGTGTGGCGCTCGCTGCCGCAGGCGGAGTCGTGGAAGGAGCTGTTGCCGCAGGCGTGGACGGGGTTGGGGTGACAGCCGCCGTACTGGCTCCGGGCTGCTCGGGAGCCGCCGCCGGAGTGGGAGCTGGGGTCGGGGTGGCCGCCTGGGGTTCAGGAGACGCGGCCGCCGGGGCAGGCACCACGGGCGTGGGTTCCAGTTCTGGGGGCGCGGTGGCCGCAGTTCCGGGGGCAGCCGGAATTTCGGTGTTGTCGGCAGGCGTCGTGACGGGCGGTACAGGAGCTGTCGATGGGGGCGTCGTGGCTGTATTGGCCACTGTGGGCGAGCGTTGGCCCAGCAACAGCACACCAAATCCGCCCAGCAGCAGCAGCACCAACAGACCGATCAAGAGGTCAGGCCAGCGTGCGCCTGTGCGCTTGCCACCGCCGTTCCCCCGATTGCCGTTGCCATTGGTTTGTGGCGAGGTCATTTCAGGGCCGCCACGGCACGGAGATTGCCCAGATTGGCCGCTGTCTTCAGCGCCTGCCTCGCCTCACTTTCGCGGCGTTGGGCACGCTGGGTCACGCCCAGGAGGTACCAGCCCTCGTCGTTTTTGGGGTTGTCGCTGACCAGGCCGCGCAGCACAGCTTCGGCTTCAGGATAGCGGGCGCTGGCCAGCAGGGCCGAGGCCAGATTCTGACGGGCATTGACGCTCGGCTCCAGCTTCACGCTCTCGCTGAGTGCGGTCGCTGCGCCTGCATAATCTTTCAGGGCGTACTGGCTGAGGCCCAGCCAGAAATAGGTATCGGCGCTGGCCGCCTTCAGGGCACTGGATTTCAGGGCGGCGCGGGCCTGAGCAAAATTTCCCTGACGGTAGGCGGCGATGCCCTGCACATACTGGGCGCGGGCCAAGGTCGCGGCTTCAGGAAAGAGCCTGATGGCGGCGACAGCATCGGCAAAAGCCTGTGCATTCTGGCCCAGGGTCAGGCGGACGGCGGCCAGGTCGGTGCGGTAGGCGGCATTTTTGGGAGCCAGCTTGACAGCGTTCTGGTAAGCGTTGAGTGCGCCGGGTCGGTCGTTGCGGGCCACCCGAAGTTCACCCAGACGGGCAAAGGTGGGGGCCGAGCGGCCATCGGTGGCCGCGGCAGCCTGGGCAGCCAACACGGCTCCGCGGGTGTCGCCGCCTGCACTGAGCAGGTTGGCCTTCCGCAGCAGCAGGCTGGCGCGGTCTGGGCCGGGTTTGGCGCGTGGAGTGGCGGCGTCCAGTTCCCGGATGGCGCGGTCAGGCAAGCCCTGGGTGACATAAATATCAGCAATCAGGAGGGCCACAGCGGCCTGCGAAGGATCGCGCTGCAGCAGGGCGTAAGCCCCTGGCAGGGCCTGTGCGCTCTGGCCTGCCAGCGTCTGCGCCTGCACCAGCCGGAATTGCACGGCAGCGTCGTCGGGCGCGAGGGTGACAATTTCACTGAGCGTGCTGACCAGGGCCGGGTAGGCGGCGGCGCGGGTCTGCTCGGCGGCCAGCGCGTCCAAGACCTGCCGCTGTACTGTGACCGCCACTCGGCCACGCGCCAGGGTCGCCGCGCTGCCGTAGAGCCTCAGGGCGTCCTCGTATCGGCGTTCGCGGGTGGCAATGACGCCCAAGTTATAGGGTCCCTCGAAGCGGTCGGGGGCCAGCAGGGTCAGCTGCGTAAACTCGAAACTCGCCCCCTTGAAGTCGCCCAGGGCAAAGAGCGCCAGACCAAGGCCAAAGTGAGGTTCCGGCTGGCCGTAATTCTGGGCAATCAGGGCCTCGAATCCGGCGCGGGCCTGAGGATATTTGCCGCCCTTGAGGGCCGTCTGTGCCGAGGTCAGCTGCGTGGTCTGGGCCGGGGTAAAAGGCGTGGGCGCAGGGACGGCGGGTGCTCCAGGCGCAGCGAGTGCGGCGGCAGCCTGGCCTGATTGCTGCAAGCTATTTGCTGCCGTCCGGGCCGACTGCAGCAGCGGACCTACGTTGTTGCTGGTGCCCTGATCAAGAGTGTTTTGAATACCGATGCTGGTCGTTGTTTCGATCAGCGTCTGCCCCGCCGCGCTCGTGGTGAGGGCGAGCAGCAACAGCATTAAGGCCGGGCGAGTGGATTGCGTCACTTAAGAGCCTCCTGAGAGTCGGAAACGAATTGAGCCTAATCATCGGGTTCTTTCCAAACCCTTACTTTTGCAAGGGTACAGTGCCTGCAAGATACAGGTGGGCTGAACTGCGCTGGGCGCACCAAATTGTCTCATGACTGACGGTGCCGGGTGATGGGACGGGCGCTGGGTTTCTCACAGCGGGGCGGCCCCTGCGTGAGAAACCTCCCCCAGTCACGTAAAGACCGCCCATTGTATGAAGACGGGCGGCCAAAGAAAGCAGAATTTCTGGTGTGTTCTAGAGGCTCGCGGCACTTCCGGTCACGGCGTCGGGGCGTTTGAGGGCCAGTTGTCCGCAGGCTGCCCCCGCATCTTTGCCCCGCGAGCGGCGGACGCTGACATCTACGCCACGTGCCTCCAGCTCGTCATAAAAAGCCTGAATCTCTTCCTCGGTGCTGCTCTCGAAGCCCGATCCGTCCCAGGGGTTCATCGGAATCAGGTTCACGTGGCTGACCAGTCCGCGCAGCAGTCCGGCCAACTCGCGGGCCTGCCACAACTGGTCGTTCACGCCGCGCAGCATGGAATATTCGAAGGTCACGCGCCGTCCGGTAGTGGCCTGATATTCCCGCGCCGCTGCCATGATTTCCACAATAGAGTTGCGGTGCCCGGTGGG
>JAQBPF010000302.1 GCA_028287665.1 Deinococcus sp.
AAATATCGTGACCATTCGGCGAGACCGCTACGTGTTGCCCGTGCAGGCCAGCCGCGTCGGGCAGGTGCAGGGCATCATCGTGGACGCATCCGCCACCGGGCAGACCTATTTTGTAGAACCCGCCACCGTGACGCCGCTCAACAACGAACTGGCCCGCCTGATTCTGGATGAAGAGGCCGAGGTGCGCCGGATTCTGACCGAATTGTCGGGCCTGTTGGCCGCCGACCCCGATGTGCCCCTGACACTCTCGACCATCGGCACGCTCGACCTGATCGCCGCCAAAGCCCGCCTGGCGCGCGACTGGCGACTGAACCGCCCCGAACCCGTGACCGACAATGCCTACGATCTGCGCGAGGCCCGTCATCCCTTGATCGAAAACCCCGTCCCCAACGACATCCGGCTCGGAGACATCAAACTGCTGCTGATTACCGGGCCGAACATGGGCGGCAAGACGGCCACCCTCAAAACGCTGGGGCTGGCCGTGCTGATGCACCAGTGCGGCATGTATGTGGCGGCAGCGAGTGCCAAGCTTCCCGTCGTGCGCGACGTATTGGTAGACATTGGCGACGAACAGAGCATCGAAGCCAGCCTGTCTACCTTTGCCAGCCACCTCAAGCACCTGCGCTTCGTGCTGCGGCACGCGGCCCCCGATACCCTGGTGCTGATCGACGAGTTGGGCAGCGGCACCGACCCCGATGAAGGGGCGTCGCTGGCACAGGCTCTCATTGAGCAACTGCTGGGGCAAAATGCGCGGGGCATCATCACCTCGCACCTGTCGCCCCTCAAGCAATTTGCGCTGGAAACACCGGGGCTGCGGAATGCCAGCATGGGCTTCGATCTGGCGACCCTCGCGCCCACCTACCACCTGCAAGTGGGCCAGCCCGGACGCAGCTACGCGCTGGCGATTGCCCGGCGCATGGGCCTGCCCGAAGACGTGCTGGTGCGGGCCGAAACCCTGCTTGGCCCCAATGCGGGCCTGATGGAACGGATGCTGGAAGGGCTGGAGCATGAGCGGGCCGACCTCGCAGACCAGTTGGCTGCCGCCGTGTCGGCCCGCCGCGACACCGAAACCGAGCTGGCCCGCGTGCGTCAGGAGCGGGAAACGCTGGAGCAGCGGCGCAACGAGATGCTGGCCGAAGCCGCGCAGAAGGCCGAAACGCTGTACGCCGACGCCATAGAACGCGTGCGAACCCTGCGTGCCCGCGCCCAGGAAGACGTGGCCCGCCCCCGCGTAATGCAGGAACTGCGCGATCTGAGAACCGCCGCGCAGAAAGCCCGCCCCGCCCCCCCCGCGCCCCGTGAGGAACGCGGCGATCCGATCCGGGTGGGGAGCAATGTGGATGTGCCCGCCTATAACGCTACTGGGCAGGTGCTGGAACTGCGCGGCGACGACCTCGTGGTGCAACTGGGCGTGATGAAAGTGGGCGTGAAGCGGCGTGACGTGCGCCTGAAACAGGAGCCCAAAGTCAAGGCCCCACGTACTTTTGTCGGCACCACCAAAAGCACCTTCCAGAACGAACTGCAACTGCGCGGCATGGGTGTAGAGGAAGCCGTGGAAGAACTCAGGACGGCGATTCTGGAAGCCCACGCCCTCAAGGAAAGCCCGCTGCGGGTGGTGCACGGCAAGGGTCAGGGCGTCTTGCGCCGCCTCTTGCGCGAGTACCTGAAAAACGACAAACGCGTGGAGTCCTTTCATGACGCCGAAACCAATCAGGGCGGACATGGGGTAACGATCGTGAACGTAAAACGCTGAAGCCACCCCCACTGTCTGAAGTCGTACATCCTGGCTTCTCTGTAAGGCAGATCACGTAATTCATCTTTAAAACAGGCAGGATGCCAGAGTGTCTAAATTTCTCTCCTCTCTGAGCAAGAGTCTCATGCTAAAAGCAGGCTTTGCGGCCTTTGCGTTGGCTGTTGCTGTTCCCGGTCAGGCCCAATCCACTGCCCCCGAACCCTTCCGCTTTCGATTTCCCGCCGGATACTTGGGTCGTTTGGGTGGTACAGAAGGTGTCGTGGATTTTGGCGGCAAAATTGATCAGGTCAATGCCTTCGGCGTCCGTTCCTTTCCTTTGCCAACTTTTCAAGACTTGCGTTTGGTATTGGTCAAGCACAACAAGTACTGGGAATATAACATCAGCACCCGCATTAAAGACACCACAGTCTTTGCTGGAATCGTGAACAACGGTGATGCTCCAGCCGGGATTGCCAAGGTTGAAGTGGCGCATGACCCCTTTAAAGGGATTCAATACGGCGCGAGTCTTCAAAGAACGCAATACGGTGCTTATGATTCCAATGCCCGTTTTAACGTGGGTTACGCGATGAGTGCCTGGCAAGACCGGATTCGTATTTTGAATCTGGTGGCCTTCAGCCTCGATTCCGTCACCACTACCGAAAAGAGAGCGGGTCAGGACACAAACATTACGCGTGTTTCTGCCACGCCCTACACCTTTTCTCAGGTCAATGGCGGTTACGGCGAGCCCATCGGCCGACAATTTAACTGGCGACTGGACAGCACTGCACGCCTCTACACCTTTCCGCTGAACGATAAGGCCCAGTGGAGCCTGGACGTCGCTCCTTCGCTGGAATACCGGCCCGCTACAGGCGTGACTCTGAATCTATCGCATCTGGAACGCTTTGCAGGCGGTGAGGTGGCGCTGCCCAACTTCAACCTTGCCCGCTATGAGGAAACAAATGCCGCCATCACATACCGCATTCCCGGCACGCCAGAGTTCGGCATCGGTGCCCTCCGGGTCCGGGGCACACGCAACTGGACAGGCGATTACACCTACCTCCGCAACGACCTCCTGCTGAACATCCGGGCTCTCCCATTCCTGATCGGCCCCAGCATCGGCTACCAGTGGGGACCGGCCAAAGACGGCAGCACCAGCCAGATGCTGTATTCACTCGTCGTCATGGGTAAGTAACCGACACTTTCTTACTCCGCAGAGCTTATTCAGCAAAGGTTGACTCAGCAGAGTCCGCGCAGCGTATTGGCGGGCTTTGCTCGTTCTGGGTTGTCGTTAGTCCTGCCCTGCCTCATCTTCTGACGGCTGCGTGCTGGGTTCTCCGTCTGCGACCACTACGCCCTGCTTGGGCATGTCGGTAGACTGCAACACGTTGCCTTCGGGGTGTTGTTGAGCCTGCTCATCGGCCTGCCGGTGTTCACGTTCGGTGGGGTGGTTTTTGTCGGCATCAGGCGTCATACCGCAGGGTAGGGGAGAGCCCGGCAGCGGCGCATGCAGGCTTTTCTTTAGAGTGGGCGTCCGGAGGCCGGGCCTGCTTCTTGGTGTACATTCTTCACCCTGCCCGGGGGGGCGCGTGCTAGGCTTCCCAGCCGTGAGTGTGCCTGAATCTGCTGTGCCCGGAGCCGCCAAATCGGTGCGCCTGTCGCTGCCTCTGCTGGGTGCGGGGGCGGCGGCGTTTTTTACACTGGGTCTCATTCAGGCCATGTACGGTCCAGCGTTTGCCTTTTTTGAGGACCGCTTCGGCGTAGACAAGTCGGTGGTCGGCTGGATTGCCAGCGTGCATTTTCTGGGCTCAGCCCTTGCGCCTCCCCTCACAGGCCTGGCCCTCGCCCGCTACAGCCTGCGCCGGGTGGTCGTGTTCGGCCTGCTGATCCTTGTTCTGGGCATCAGCGTGGTGGCGGCGGCTCCGCTGTGGACTGTGGCGCTGGGCGGCGCGCTGGTCGGCGGCCTGGGCGTGGGCACCATCAGTGCAGCTCTGAACGCTGCCTATGCCAGTGTGGGCACCCGCGCCGTAAATCTCGTGAACGCGGTTTTTGGGCTGGGCAGCATCGCCGCGCCTCTGGTGGTCGCTGCCCTGGCACCACGCGATCTGGCCCTGCCTTTTCTGGTGGTGGCCGGTTTGTCGGCCCTGACCTTGGGCCTGGTGCGCCTGTGGGGTGTGCCTGCCATGCAACCTGCTCCGGTCAAGGCTATGGCAGTGCGGCCCGGCGTTCAGTTTGGTCTGTTTGCCGTGCTCATTGCGGCCTATGTGGGCCTGGAAGCAGGTTACGGCGCCTGGCTGGCGCGGCACCTCGACGGGCTGGGCATCGCAGGTTCGGCGTTTATTCTCAGCGGATTCTGGGCAGGCCTGACCCTGGGGCGCATCATCACCGGGGCCGTCGGAGCGCGGGTGTCACCTCCCCGGCTGGTGCTGGGCAGTGCCGTCCTGGTCACGCTGTGTGCGCTGGCGGCCAATCTGCCTGCGCTGGCGGCCGGGGCCTACCTGCTGGCCGGTTTGGCGCTCGGTCCTATCTTCGGAACCACCCTCGCGTGGATGACGCGCACTCTGCCTGCCCGCCTGATTCCCTTCCTGCTGGTGGCCGGTTCGGCAGGCGGGATTCTGATGCCCATTCTGTTGGGCGTGCTGTACTCGCGCAGTGGCCCCGGCGCGGTGCCTGCGGCCCTGACGGTGCTGGGCGCAGTGTTGGTGGTGTTGGTGGCGGCCACCGCCCGCCTGACCCGCCTGCGTCCGGCTGCTGTTGCGGTGCCCTGACTCTTCTGTTCAGAGCAGGCGGTGATGTTCGGGAGGAGTGAGGCCGAGCCAACAGCAGTGGGCGCGGGGCCGTGAAGAAGGGGGCTGCGAAGAACCAGAAGATGTGCCGAATTCCTTTGCTGCACGTCACTTTGATAACTTAATCGGCAGAGGAGTACGTTTCCCCATACTCAGCGCCGCGATTGTCTGACCCACCACCTTTGCCTGAACCCCGTGCATATGACAGAATGCGCCCGGAATCCCAGTCAACCTGTAAGTCCCCGCACTGGGGCAAGTTTATCCCCCATCCATTCTTGCCGTGATTTTTCCCCGACACCTTACGACAGGCGTTCTGTAGAGGGAAGCAACACGGCGCAACCGGAGGCAAGAGTGACGTCACAGGCAACCAAGCAGATCAGACTGACCCGCGAGGGCTTTGAGCGCCTTCAGAAGACCATGTTGCAGGAGCAAAACCGTCTGGCCGAAGCCACGCGAATCCTGCAGGAGCAGATGGAAACCAGCGCCGACAACGAAGACACCGGCCTGGAAGACGCCAAGCGCGAAAAGATGAATATCGAGGCGCGAATCGACGAACTCGAAGACACGCTGGGCCGCGCCACCATCATCGAAGAGCATGAAAATGAGGGCCGTGTGGAACTCGGGGCGCTGGTCACGCTGGTCATTGACGCCACCAAAAAAGAGATGCGGGTGCAGGTGGTCAGCGCCCCTGAAGCTGCCGTACTGGGCGGCAGTCTGCCCCGGATCAGCGAGGACAGTCCGGTGGGCAAGGAACTGATGGGCCGCAAAAAGGGAGATGCCTTCGTGGTCAATCTCGATAACGGCAAGCAGATGAAATACAAGGTGAAAGCCATCGACTACTGAGCCGGAGGCAGGACAACCTGCTCAGTCTCATTCCAGAAACTTGCCCCATCACAGGCCAGAGGAGAGCGCCGCCGCTCAGCCCTCTGGCCTGCTTCCTTGTGGCCCCGCCCTATACTCAGGCTTATGTCGGACATTTCGGCCATTCCTGAACCCACTCCCCCCGAACCCACCCGGCGCGACGGCCTGCACGAGCAGACCATCAGCCGCCTGAACAATCTGGATGCGCTGCGTGAAGCGGGCTTCGAGGCCTTTCCTTACAGCTACCCGCAAACGCACCACGCCGCCGACGTGCTTAAAGCGCACCCCTCGGGTGAGGTGGGCGAAAAATGGGAAGACGAAACCTACAGTCTGGCGGGCCGGGTGATGCAGTTCCGGCACATGGGCGGCGCGGCGTTTGCCGATGTGCAGGATGAAAGCGGCACCTTGCAAGTCTACTTCGGCAAGAAGACCACCGAAGAATTCGCCGCCACCAAAAAGATTGATCTGGGCGACATCATCGGCGTGCGGGGTTTTCCCTTCGTGACCAAAACTGGTCAGGTGACGCTGGAAGCTCAGGCGTGGCAACCGCTGGTGAAGAGCCTGCATCCGCTCCCCAGCAAGTTCTACGGCCTTCAGGACGAAGAACTGCGTGCCCGCCGCCGCTACGTCGATCTGATGATCAATCCGGAAAGCCGCGAGGTGTACCGCACCCGCTCACGCATCGTGAGGGCCATCCGGCACTTCCTGGACGATCAGAACTTTATGGAAGTCGAAGGCCCGACGTTGCAAGTGGTGGCAGGCGGCACGGAAGCCAAGCCCTTCAAGACCTTTCACAACGCTCTAAGCCACGAATTTTCTATGCGGATCAGCCTGGAACTGTACCTCAAGCGCCTGCTAGTGGGCGGCTTCGAGCGGGTGTACGAGATTGGCCGCAATTACCGCAACGAGGGCATAGACCGCACCCACAATCCTGAATTCACCATGTTGGAAGCCTACTTTGCCTACGGCGACTACGAAGACATGATGAA
>JAQBPF010000314.1 GCA_028287665.1 Deinococcus sp.
CAATATCATTCGTACCACTAACGAAGACGTTTAAACTTTTAACCGAAAAGGTCGCCCTCCATTGCAGAGGACGGCCTTCTTCTATCTTCTTCTCTTAACCCACAGGCTTGAGCGCAGCCTCGATCTGTGCCCGTTTCGGTTCCAGAAATGGGGCCAGCACCAGCTTCTCTCCCAATTTATCCGCATCCTCATCCACGCCAAAGCCGGGGCCATCGGTCGCCAGTTCGATCAGAACGCCCTGCGGCTCGCGGTAGTAGATGGACTGGAACCAGTGCCGATCAACCTCACCACTGGTGCGGAGGCCCATGCTGCCCAGTTTGGCGTTCCAGTCGTGGTATTGGTCATCGTGCACACGCAGCGCCAGATGATGTACGCCGCCTGCACCGGGCCGAGCCGAAGCCAGGTCAGGCCGAATCCTCAGGTGAAGTTCAGCATGTGGGCCGCCGTCACCCATCTGATACACGTGAATGGTGTGGGCAGCACTGCTTGGATCAGGGTAGGTGCCAGCGGGCGTCAGGCCATAGGCACGGGTCAGCACGCGGTCGGTGGGCGAGAGCGCAGGCAGGGTCAGTTCACTGGGGCCCAGGCCCGAAATCTGGTGGGCGGCGGGGACCACACTGGCGGCCCAGGTCTGCCCGCTGGGGCCACCTTCCAGCAGGCTGAGGCGCTGGCCTTCGGGATCGGCAAAATCGAGGCTGGTGCGGCCTGCGCGTTGGCTGTAGACTGTATAGATTCCCTGGGCGGTCAGGTACTCGGCCCACCACGTCAGGCTGTCTCCGGGCACACGCAGGCTGGTGCGGGTAATGGAATGGTTGCCGGGTTCTTCGGGCGGCACAGGCCACTCAAAAAAGGTCAGGTCGCTGCCAGGATTGCCCGCACCATCGGCAAAAAACAGGTGGTAGGCAGTGGGATCATCCTGGTTCACCGTCTTTTTGACCATGCGCATTCCCAGCACGCCCACATAAAAAGCGTGATTGGCAGGGGCGTTGGCGGTCACGGCGGTCACATGGTGCATGCCGTGAGGAATAAGGGGAGTGGAAGCAGTCATAGGCAGAGTATAAACCGTTTGATGTTAAGCGGTTGTGTCAAAACATCGGAATGTCAGGCCCGATTCAGCCATGAGGGACAGCCCCTGAAATCCAGCCCGCAGACAGACAGAGGGGGCGGAAAGCCTCTCGCCTTCCTCCCCCTCCGATTCAGTCTGTACTCCATATCGACCCAACAGCGGTCTGCTGTTACAGCACTTCGAAGAGGCCCGCTGCCCCCATGCCGCCCCCCACGCACATGGTCACGACCACATGCTTTGCGCCCCGGCGTTTGCCCTCAATCAGAGCGTGCCCGGTCAGGCGTGCGCCGCTCATACCGTAGGGGTGGCCCACGCTGATGCTGCCGCCGTCTACGTTGTAAATTTCGGGGTCGATGCCCAGTTGATCGCGGCAGTAGATGCCCTGCACGGCAAACGCCTCGTTCAGTTCCCAGAGATCGATGTCGCCGATGCTGAGGCCGTGACGCTTGAGAAGCTTGGGCACCGCAAAGATGGGGCCGATGCCCATTTCGTCGGGTTCGCAGCCATGCACGGCGAAGCCCTTAAACAGACCCAGCGGTTGCAGGCCACGCTCGCGGGCCAGGTCGCCGCTCATGACCACGCAGGCCGAAGCACCGTCGCTGAGCTGCGAGGCGTTGCCCGCCGTGATCACGCCGCCCTCAATGACAGGCTTCAATTTGGCCAGTCCTTCCAGCGTGGTGTCGGGGCGGTTGCCTTCATCCTGCGTCACGGTCACTTCCCGGTTGGAAATCTCGCCCGTGGCCTTGTCCTGCACCTTCATCGAGGCGGTCATGGGCACGATTTCGGCGTCGAACAGGCCATTTCGCTGGGCCGCTGCCGTGCGCTGCTGGCTCATAAAACCGTATTCATCCTGCGCCTCGCGGGAGATGCCGTAACGCTTGGCCACCACCTCGGCGGTTTGCAGCATGGGCATATAAATATCGGGTTTATGCTCGTGCAGCCACTCGCCGATCAGGCGGTACTTGTTGGCGTGCTCATTCTGGGTCAGGCTGATGCTTTCCATGCCGCCTGCCACGTACACGTCGCCCTGTCCGGCCATGATGTGATTGGCCGCCAGCGCGATGGTTTGCAGGCCGCTGGAGCAAAAGCGGTTCACGGTCACGCCCGACACGCCCACCGGAAAGCCCGAGCGCAGCACGATCTGGCGGGCAATGTTGCTCCCGGTTGCGCCTTCGGGGTTGCCCACCCCAAAGATCAGGTCTTCGATTTCGGCGGGGTCGATTCCGGCCCGCTGCACAGCGTTGGTCACTGCGTGTGCGCCTATGTCTGAACCGTGCGTGTCGTTCAGGTAGCCCCGGTAAGCTTTGCCGATGGGCGTGCGGGCCGTAGAAACAATGACGGCTTCTGGCATGGTGAAACTCCTTGAAGGGATCGGGCAGGCTGCCCGTGAGGGGCGGACGGAGCATGGGGAGAGGATTTGGACTGAGTTCATTCTAAGCGATAGACGGCCCGCACATGATGGCCTCTGCCTGAAGCCCGTGAGGCACAATTGGCAGTTCACGTTCATCTACAGGCGGTAGAACACTGTGGCGAGGCGTTGTTGGGGGCACGGCGTTGCTGGGGCAGGGCGCTTCTCCGGCACTCCCCCCGTATCTGCCCTATTCATCTCCCGGCAAACTTGAGATAGTGTGCCGTGCCCGCGATGTCTTGCCCCGCCCGGAGTTTGTCCTGATGAATCCCCTCTATTTGATTGATATTGCCGGACTGCTGCTGTTTTTGATGTACGCTGTTCACCAGACGGCCAGTGCGCTGCGGCTCCGACCCAGGCCGCCGGTGGCCGAGCAGGGTGTGGGCCTGACCTTCCTGATTCCGGCCATGAATGAGGAAGCCGTGATTGCGGCCACGCTCCAGAACCTGCGTTCCACGGTGCCGGAAGCGCGGGTGGTGGTCATTGACGACGCCAGTGCAGATGCCACCGCCGCCATTGTGGAGCAGTACAGCCAGACCGACCCGATGATCGCGCTCCTGCGGCGCGTGGCCCCCGAAGCACAGGAAAACAAAGGCCGGGCCCTGAATTGGGCGGTGGCGCGGCTGTTGCAGGTGCCCTGGCTGGCAGGCCAGGATCTCAGCCAGCAGGTCTTTGTGATCCTGGACGCCGATGGCCGCGTGAACAGCGACTTTGCCCCCCAGGTTCGCGGAGCTTTTCAGAACCCCAATGTGATGGCTGCACAGGGTTGGATGCGTTTCCGGCCTGTCGAGGTCACCGAGGGCGGAGTGCGCGGACTGATTTCCAGGATGCTGATTTTCCAGCAGGATCTGGAAACCTTTATCGTGGGCCATATTCAGCGGTTGCGGGCCAGTGGCGGCGTGGCCTCTCTGACTGGCAACGGCCAGTGCATGCGCGTCAGCTACCTCAGCCATCAGCTTGGGCAGGGCAACACCCCCTGGCCCGATGTGCTGCTCGAAGATTTTGGCAGCGTCATGGAAATCGTGCTGGACAGTCCCCGGCATAAGGTGTCGCTCCTGCCCGCCCACATCATGCAGCAGGGCATTCTCGATCCCCAGGCCTTCATCAAGCAGCGCGCCCGCTGGACACAGGGCGCGTTGCAGTGTCTGCCCTATCTCACGCGGCTCTGGAAGTCGGGCGCGAGCCTCATCACGCGGCTGGATTTCACCTACTTCATCCTGTCACCCTGGCTGAATATCGTGCTGATCGTCAGTATCGCCAGTCAGCTTCTTCGCCGCGTATTCGGCTGGCAAGGGCTGCTGCTGCCCGACTGGGCGGGCCTTTTGCTCACTGTCATACCGCTGATCATTCAACTGAACTGGGCCCTGCGGTTCCGCAACGAAAAAGGACTGTCGTGGTGGAGCCTGCCCTACGCCCTGATCAGTTTGCCCGTGTACGGCGCGGCGCTGCTGTGTAGCCTGCCGCTGGCCTATTCCAACTATGTGCGCCGCCAGAACACCTGGTTCAAGGGCACCCGTTACGTGGAGCAGGAGCCAGCGCACCTGCCGCATGTCAGCATCAAGCCGCATCAAGCCGCGCCCCATCCTTCAGAACAACCCCAGCGCAGCCTGAGTTCCGGCGACTGAGAGAACAACAGAGCGGGCCAGAGAATCTACTCTGGCCCGCTTCCAGTTGGGAAGGATAAGAGGAAGGAGTCTGGTAATTGGCCCTCACGGAATGCCCTTTCAGGCAGAGTGCGTGGACCTCCCTCAGATCACAGGGTTTTTCGTGCAGGACGTGGAGCCAAAAGAATCGGAGAAACAGGCCCTCAAGCCCATCTCTCCGGTGCTTTCCTGCTCTAGCTCTTACCTCAGGCCCTTGATCAGGCCCACTTAATCAGGCCCAATTCCAACTCGTTGCTCAGGCCCGCGATTTCGGGCACCATGCGGACGCCGATGGAATACAGGCCGCTGTCTTTCAAGGGCACCTGCGCCGTGTAGGTGTTGTTCTGGTTGTAGGTCAGCGGCACGCGGATTCGGTGTTCGCCACGCGACAGCACAGCTTCGACCTTCAGTTCTTCGGGGTGAATGCCTGCGGGGTTTACGTTGGCGGTCACGGTGACGGTCTGGCCGGGCTGCGCCGTGGTAGGCAGATCGGCACTGGCCGTGATCTGGGTATGGGGCCACTGCTGGCGCACCCACGTCTTCCATCCGGCGATCTGACGGGCGCTGGCACTGCCGTCGGCGGCCACTGCTGCGCCGCGCACACTGAGAGGAATGTAGTACTGGCGCACGTAATCAATCACCTGACGCTGCATCGAAAAGCGGGGGCTACAGGTTTCGATGGCGCGGCGAACGGTGTGCGCCCAGGAGTCGGCTCCGGCCAGTTCACCGTAATAGCGGGGCACGATGTCGTTTTCCAGGTGGCTGTAGAGGCTGTAGGCGTCGGCGTCGTCCTGCAGGTTCAGGTCGGCGTATTCGCGCTCGTCGCCGATGGGCCAGCCGTTGGTGTTGTCGTAGCCTTCGCGCCACCAGCCGTCCAGCACGCTGAAATTGGGGCTGCCGTTAAAGCTGGCCTTCATGCCGCTGGTGCCTGATGCTTCCAGGGGGCGGCGCGGGTTGTTCAGCCAGATGTCCACGCCCTGTACCAGATGGCGGGCCACGTTCATATCGTAGTTTTCCAGAATCACGATCTTGCCCCGGAATTCGGGTTCCTGGGAGACACGGTAAATTTCCTGAATAAAGGCCTTGCCGGGGTTGTCGGCGGGGTGGGCCTTGCCCGCAAACACAAACTGCACCGGGCGCTCCGGGTTGTTGATGATGGCGTTCAGGCGGGCCTTGTCGCGGAACAGCAGCGTGGCACGCTTGTAGGTGGCAAAGCGGCGGGCAAAGCCGATGGTCAGGGCATTTTCGGAGAGCAGGGTATCGGTGGCGGCCACATCTGCCGCACTCGCCCCGTTTCTCAGCATCTGCTCGCGCTGGCTGCGGCGCACAAACTCAATCATCTCGCGCTTCATGGTGCGCTGCACATCGCTGAGCTGCGCGTCGCTGAGGCCGTCAACTGCCTTCCACATCTCCTCGTCTTCCAGGCGCTCCGTCCAGTCGGCGGGCAACACCGTGCCCAGCAGGTCGCGCATGGCCTGAGAGGTGAAGGTCAGGTTGTGTGCGCCGTTGGTCACGTGGCCGATCGGCACTTCTTCGGGGGTCGCCCCCTCGTACAGGAAGTTCCACATTTTGCGGCTGACTTCACCGTGCAGTTCCGAAACGCCGTTGGCGGCGCGGCTCATATTCAGCGCAAACACCGTCATAGAAAAGCTGGGCACCCAGTGGCCATCCCAGAATTGATCGTGGCGGGCCAGTCCGTACAGGTCGTCGCGTGAGGCGTTCATCAGTGCGGGCCACTTGCCGATGTACTTGTCCATCAGTTCGTAGGTAAAGGCGTCGTTTCCGGCGGGCACAGGCGTATGGGTGGTAAACAGCGTGCTGCTGGCCACCGTTTCTACGGCGCTGCGGAAATCGAGGCCGCCTTCCACGTATTCGCGAATACGCTCCAGGCCCATCAGGGCGGCGTGGCCCTCGTTCATGTGGTACACGCTGGCAGGCACGTTCAGCACGCGCAGCGCACGGATTCCGGCCACACCCAGCAACACGTACTGCTGCACACGCAGTTCCTGGTTGCCGCCGTACAGACGGGCCGTCAGCTTGCGGTCGTCTTCACTGTTTTCGGGCACGTTGGCGTCCAGCAAAATCACGCGGATTCGGCCAATCTGCAGGTTCCAGAGGCGCACATGCACGTCACGCATGCCAATACGGACCTTCACGCGGGCCTGTGTGCCGTCGGCAATCAGTGCGGGCGTGATGGGCAACGTGGTCAGGTCAAGCTCGTCGTAGGCCTCTTCCTGCCAGCCATCTTTGTTGAACAGCTGCCGGAAGTACCCCTGATGAAACAGCATCCCCACCGCAGTAAACGGCAGATCAAGGTCGGAAGCGCTCTTGCAGTGGTCGCCTGCCAGCACGCCGAGACCGCCCGAATAGATGGGCAAAGACTCGTGGTAGGCGTACTCCATGCTGAAATAGGCCACAGGCTTCAGGTTCGTGGCGTTCTTGCTGGCCCAGGTGTCTTTCTTGTTCATGTAAGCGTCGAAATCTGCCATGACCTGCG
>JAQBPF010000335.1 GCA_028287665.1 Deinococcus sp.
GCGTGGCCTTTTACCGCACGGGCAAATTGGGTGAGGTGATGGACAGAGCGGTGGAAGGGGGTTTGGCGTCGGGCGCGGTGTTGGTGTTCGTGGAACCCGGAGACCGCAGCGCCGAATATTACCTGAATGACCGCTATCTGGATTTCCTGCAATCCGAGGTCTTTCCGCGCGTGGAAGGCGAACTTGCCACCGCCAGCGAGCGCGGCTTATGGGGCGCGAGCCTGGGCGGGCTGATCAGTCTGCATCTGGGCGCGGCCCATCCCGAACTCTTTTCCCGCGTGGTCAGCCACAGCGGGGCGTTTATTGCATGGCCTGGAGCCGAAAAAGACGGCATCATCGACACCACCACTGCCGGAGAATGGCTGCGCGAACGCCTGAGCGTTTCTCCGCCCACGCACCTGAAGACCAGTCTGGATACCGGTACTCTGGAGTGGCTGACAGCCCCAAACCGGCGCATGGCCGCCCTGTTTGCCGAGGCCGAATTGCCCCACCAGTACCGCGAATATGCCAGCGGGCACAACTGGGTCACGTGGCGGGCAGCGTTGCCGGAAGCGTTTTTGTATATGCAGGGTGGATAGAGCGTCCCAGTCTTGCCGCACTGCTCCGGCCCGCACAGCCCGCCAGACTCACCCGCCGCACCCCTGCCACACGGCATAGTCAGTATCAATGCGGATTCCCATTCTCCTTTCACTGATGCTGCTGGGCAGCGCGGGGGCTACGACCATGACCTATCCGGCTTCGACCACCACCCTTCACGAGCGGGCGCAGGACTGGGCAGGCGCGGAATTGCGCGGCGTAGAGGTGCGCGGGCAAACGCTGACGCTGGCCGCAGGCGCAACGAGCGGCACGCTGACCGGACAGCCGATCAAAGTGGCCGCCTTCGATGAACTGGTGCCCTCTTGGAACAGCACGACCCCCGGCACGGGCAGCCTGACGCTGGAAGTGCGGGCGCAAACCGGCACGGCCTGGACGCGCTGGTTTTCCTTCGGAACATGGAGCAGTGCCGATGGCCGCGCCAGCCTGAATGGGCAAAAGGACGCAGCGGGCCAGATCATGACCGATACCCTGCGCCTGAGTGCCAAAGCCACGACCTACCAATACCGCGTGACCCTGCGTGGGACGGGAACGAGCGTGCGCCTCTTGGCCTTCACGACCTCTGACCGGGCCAGGCGGGCCGCCGGGTTGGGGCAGGCCAGCAACAAACTGGCGTGGGGCAAAGTCACCGACGTGCCGCAGCGGTCGCAAATGCTGTATCCAGACGGCGGCGAAAGCTGGTGCAGCCCCACGAGCACGTCTATGATTCTGGCGCTGTACGGCGTGAATGTGCCCGTGCCCACCGCCGCCAAAGGCATGTTCGACCGCGTATACGAGGGCACGGGCAACTGGCCCTTCAATACTGCCTATGCCGGAGAAAAGGGCATGCGGGCCTTTGTGACACGCCTGCCCAGCCTCGCTGCCGCCGAAAAATACACGGGCGCGGGCCTGCCCCTGGCGGTCAGTCTGGGCTGGAAGGCAGGCGAACTCCCCGGCGCACCGATTCCCAGCAGCGACGGCCACCTGATGGTGTTGGTGGGCTTCGATGCCAAGGGCAACCCTGTAATGAACGACCCCGCCGCCCCCACCGACGCGGGCGTGCGCCGCACCTATCCCCGCGCCGCCTTTGAAAAGCTGTGGCTGACGCATTCGGGCGGGCTGAGCTACGTGATCGCGCCGCAGGGGGCCGCGTTGCCCTAAGGGGCAGAAATCGTAGAACGTGGAAAAGGCGGAAGGCCAGTCAGATTAACTCGACTGGCCTTGCGTTTAGGGTTGTTGTGGATGAAATTAAATTCTAGCTCTGGCTGCCAAAACCTGCACAGCTTTTAACCACAATCCACGATCTACTCTCCACGTTCCAACCCTGTTTTAGCGGCTGATGCTGGCGCGGGGTTCCAGTGCGTAGAACGACACCAGAGCGACCAACGTGCCGACCCAACCGGGAGCGCTGCCCAGAGACAGTTCGAAGTTGCGCCCCAATACCGTGCTGCCGAGCTGCCCGACGAGTTGATCGCCGTTTTGCGGCGCCACCACGTTCCAGCCCACGATGGGTTCGCCCATGTAGCCAGTCACGCGGTCTACGCCACGCAGCGTCAGCTTTTGCGAGCCGACGTTGCCTTTCAGTTCGCCGTCCTGCAACTCGATCTTGAAGGGGTCAGCGCCGACAGTGCCCTGTACGCCGCGTTCCGTGATTTCGAGGTCAATGTCTTTGCCGTGGAGTTTGCCACCTGCGCGGCCTGTGATGCGGTCACCGTCGATGACACAGCGGATGTCGTATCCGTCTGCGCCGCCCAGACGACCCTTGATGAGATCTTCCATGCGGCGAAGTATAGCGGGGCCGGACGTGTTAAGGATGCGGGTTAACCGACCGCCACTGATATGAAGAGCATTGCCATGAGCCAATTCACCGTTCCAGACGCAATAAAAGACAGTTTAGACTTTGCCGCCGGGCCGGGTAAGCAGTCCAGCGAAATCAGGCGGGCCCAGCTTCCCACACGGTCTCTGACACAGCTTCTGGCAGAGGCTTTCTGACGCTCACCAACCCCACCCGCTCGAAATAAGCGCGGCGGGTGAGCAGTGGCCCGCCCTCACCCAGCCGCACCCGGCCTACGTTCCAGCGCTCGAACAGGATGCGGAGTGCCCCGCCCAGCAGGGCCGCGCCGTACCA
>JAQBPF010000371.1 GCA_028287665.1 Deinococcus sp.
CAGGGTTTCCATATACACACCCTGAAGCCGCAGGTACAGCGTCAGCAGGCGGGCGGCCCGCACATTGGCAGGCGAGAAGCCCCGGAAGTAGGCGCGGGCTGGGTTGTGGGCGTCAGGCAACGGGGCGGCTTCAGGATCCGGCGTGGGCAGAGAAAAGGCCAGCCTGGAATACAGGCGGGGATGGCCGTCCAGGCGCAGAGGCACGCCAAGGTGCGCGGCGAGGGTACCGGCTTCGGTCCTGAGCCGGGCGTGGTGGCTGTCCAGCGACGCGAACAGGCCTGCTCCGGCCTGCGCGATGGCCCGCAGGGCGGCCAGTGATGCAGCGACGCTCAGAGAGTTGGCCGCCGTGGTGGTGCTGATCCAGACCTTCTGACTGACGTAATCGTTGACCAGCCCAGCTGTGGTGGCCCGGTCCATCAGGTCGGCGCGGCCTCCCACCAGGCTCAGCGGCAACCCCAAGCCACCCGTGATCTTGCCAAAACAGCTCAAATCGGGCTGCACACCAAAAGCCTCGGCCACACCGCCCGGCGCGAGGCGAAAACCCGTGACCACCTCATCACAGATCAGCGGAATCCCCAATTCTCTAGTCAGGGTGCGGAGGTGCTGGGCAAAAGCCTGCGCTCCGGCAAGGTTGTTCATCATAAAACGCGGCACCGGGTCCAGCAATACGCCCGCCAGATCGGAGGCGTGGTCGCGGATGAGTTGCAGGGCCAGAGGGTCGCCGTAGGGCAGAACCAGAAATTCTGCCCCCGCGGACCTGGACATGCCGCCGGTGGCCAGTTCGGACACAATCTGATCAAGCGGCCCTTCCCCGGCGCGGCCTGCCCAGGTCAGGGCCGTATTGACCAGGCCGGATTCGTGCCAGCCGTGATAACACCCCTCAAACTTGGCGATCAACGTGCGGCGGGTGGCGGCGCGGCACAGCCGGACTGCCGCCGTGATGGCGTCGGCCCCCGCGTGCAGGAAGGCCACCCGCTCCAGACCCGGCACCAGCGCACACACCAACTCGGCCAGTTCCACCTGCTGAGACACGAAATAGCCCGCACCGGGGCGCTTGCCCAGGGCTTCAGTCAATCCAGCCACCACAGCAGGCGGATTGTGGCCCAGAATCCCCGCCGTGTAGCCCATATGCGCGTCTACAAACTCGTGCCCATCGGCGCAGATGACGCGGCCTGCCTGCGCTTCTTCCAGGCACAGCGGCAGGACCGGGCTGAAATAGGGCAGTTGCGACCGGCCCCCACTGACCGCCTGTTGTGCGCGGGCATGCCACTCCAGAGAACGGCGTTGCCGGGTGGCGACTCTGGCCAGGACCCCCAGCACCTCACGGTTTCCGGCGGCCAGCAGGTTCAGTGCCCGCTTTTGATCTGCGCCCAGGGCCAGGGGGGCGGTGGTGGAGCCTGTCATGGCGCCCGCCTGCCGGGAGGCGGCAGAAAGCCGCTCCTGACCATGCCTTCCAGATAAAGGTTGATGAGATCAGCATTGACAGGCGGGCAGGTCAAGCCCTGCGGGGCGAGCCGGGCCACCGCCTGCGCTCCATCGAAGTGCGGGGGACGCAGGCCGGTCGCCTCAGCCACGCTGAGGTGGGCGATCAGGGGCAGCAGGCTGTAGAGGGCGTTGTCTGGCCCCGCCGCCTCAATGCGGGCCTGCCAATCGCCGTAATCGGTGGTGGCCAGCGGGTAACCAAAGGCGCGAAGGTGCCCAAACAGATCATCCAGGGCGCTGCTTTCAGAATTGACGAGGTGGAAGGTGTTGACAGGCTGAGGACTGCTGCCGTGTCCGCCTTCACCGAGCGCCAGGCGCACCAGTCCGGCGGCGGCGTAGTCGGCACTCACGATATTCAGGCCGCTGCGGAGGCTGGGGGCCACACCCAGTTGCACGCAGCCCCGGAACAGGCGGCACAGTGCGTCGTTTTCGTTGCTGACGCCGGTCCGCGTGTCGCCCCCGATGATGCTGGGCCGGTAGAGGGTAACTGGGATGCCGCGTGCGCCTGCCAGACGGGCCAGTCCTTCGGCCACCCAGCGGCTCTGGGCGTAGCCGCCTGTTACGGTGGGCAGGGCGTCTATCTCTTCGGTTTCGGCAATGCGGGCGCGGCCCAGCAGGCGCGAGCTGCTGAACAGGTGAATGGTACTGACGAAATGCACGGACTTGAGGTGTCCCCGCACCGCCAGACGAAACAGGTCTGCACAGGCGTCCACATTGCTGGGTTTGAGGGTGGCGTAGGCATAGGCAAAATTGACCGTGGCCCCCGCGTGAAAGAGGGCGTCGACCTGATCGGCCAGGGCCGAAAAATCCGTTTCGCTCAGCCCGAACAGCGGCGCGGTCAGGTCGCCGGGATAGGCCCTGACACGGCTGGCATCCCACAGCGCGCTGGGGCAAAAGCGGCGCTGGGCAGCCTGCACGCGTTCCACCGCCCCTGCGCCCGACTCGGCGCGAACCAGGCAGTGCACGGTCAGGTCGGTCTGGGCCAACAATTCGGCCAACAGATGCGAGCCGAAAAAGCCAGTGGCTCCCGTCAGGAACACGGCCCGCCATTGCCCCGGCGGTCGGGCAGTCGCTCCGGGCGGGGGGACAAGATCGGCGGCCAGATTCACATCGGCCCGCAACAGGTCGGTGGACTGTTCCAGGTCGTCGTCACTGCCAAATTCGGAAAGGTCGAGCAGATCGGAGTCGGCCTCAGCTTGAGGTGGGGGGGTGCGGCGGGCCAGGGTCACGCCAGCCGCCAGGCCCGCCACCGTTGGGGAGGCGAACATCAGCGCCACGGGCAAGGTCACGCCCAGACGGTCCCGCAGTTTGGCCCCCAGTTCGGTGGCCAGCAGCGAATCACCGCCCATCAGGAAAAAGTCGTCGTGGATGCCGAGACCCGGACGGTTCAGAACTTCGCAGAATACGGCCAGCACTTCGCGTTCCAGGTCGGTACGGGCTGCCGCGTGGACGCCCGCCGCCGGATGGGCCGGGTCGGGCAGGGCATTGGTATCGACTTTGCCGTTGGGCGTGAGGGGAAAGGCGGGCAGGACAGCAAACTGCCGGGGAATCAGGTGGGCAGGCAGGCACCGTTCGAGTTCGTCCCGCACGTCGGCCATCAGTTGCTCGGCGGTCCAGGAGGGTGGCGCTGCCAAATCCTGCTCGGCCAACAGGCGGGCAAGCAGGGTACGCTGGCGTGGCGTCAGGTGGGCAGACCCAGGCTGAGCAGATCCAGCGTGGGCAACTTCAGGCAGGGCAGATTCAGGCGGAGTCATCGCTGACCTTCTGCGGCTTCTGGCAACGCGGCGACCCGGGCCAGCACACGGGCAAAACGGGCTTCTGGACGCAGATCGGCGATTCCGGCAGCGCGGGTCGCCGCAGCCCGGTCAGGTTCCAGCACACCGCCCACCAGCGAATGAATGAGGCGCTGCGGAGGCTCCAGGCACAGGGCGCCGGCC
>JAQBPF010000215.1 GCA_028287665.1 Deinococcus sp.
ATTTTCGTGTACGGCGGCACCATCAAGCCCGGTCATTACAACGGCAAAGACCTGACCATCGTGAGCGTATTCGAGGCGGTGGGTGCACTGGGCGCGGGCAAGATCAGCCGCGAGGACTTCAACGAGATCGAAAAACGCGCCTGCCCCGGCAACGGCTCGTGCGGCGGCATGTACACCGCCAACACCATGAGCAGCGCCTTTGAAGCGATGGGCATGAGCCTGCCCTTCAGCTCCACTATGAGCGCCGTGGACGCCGAAAAAGCCGTGAGCAGCGCCGACAGCGCCCGCGCCCTGCTGAAGCTGATCGAAGCCGACATCCGGCCCAAAGACATCCTGACCAAGAAGGCCTTCGAGAACGCCATTACCGTGATCATGGCGGTGGGCGGTTCCACCAACGCCGTGCTGCACCTGATGGCCGTGGCCCACGCCTGCGACATCGATCTGGACCTGGCCGACTTCGAGCGCATCCGCGAGGCGACCCCCGTTTTCTGTGACCTGAAACCCAGCGGCCAGTATGTGGCCACGGACCTGCTCGACGTGGGCGGCATTCCCCGCGTGATGAAGATGCTGCTGAAAGCGGGCCTGCTGCACGGCGATTGCCTGACCGTGACGGGCAAAACCATTGCGGAGAATCTGGAGGGTGAGCCGGAAGAACCCAACGCCGGGCAGGACGTGATTCGCCCCTACGATCAGCCGCTCTACGCGCAGGGCCACCTCGCCATCTTGCGCGGCAACCTCGCCCCTGAGGGCAGCGTCGCCAAGATTTCGGGCCTGAAAAGCATCAAGATTACTGGCCCCGCCCGCATCTTCGAGAGCGAAGAAGAGAGCATGCACGCCATCATGAGCGACCAGATCAACCCCGGAGACGTACTGGTCATCCGCTACGAAGGCCCCAAAGGTGGCCCCGGCATGCGCGAAATGCTCTCACCCACCTCGGCCATCATCGGCAAGGGCCTGGGCGACAGCGTGGGCCTGATCACCGACGGGCGTTTTTCGGGCGGTACCTTCGGCCTCGTCGTGGGCCACGTCGCGCCGGAAGCCTTTGTAGGCGGCCCCATCGCGCTGGTGCATGAGGGCGACACAATTGAGCTGAACGCCGAAACCTGCGAGTTGACTTTGCATGTGGACGACGCGGAGATCGAGCGCCGCCGTGCTGCCTGGGTGCAGCCGGAACCGCGTTACAAGCGCGGCGTGCTGGCGAAATACGCGAAGTTGGTGAGCAGTGCGGCGGTGGGGGCTTATACGGACTGAGGACGGCCTAAGGATCTAGGGAGATGGGCCGTCTATCTGCGGGTAGGCGGCCTGCTTGTTTAGGCTAGGCTGGGGCAATGGCTGTTCCGGATTATCAATCGCTGATGCGCCCTCTTCTGGAAGCCGTGCAAGACGGCACGACACATGTGATGCGCGAGGTTGCTAGTCATGTGGCGGCCACACTCGGTCTAAGCGATTCAGACCTACAGGAATTGCTCCCCAGCGGCAAACAGACCATCTATAAAAACCGGATTGGGTGGGCCAAAACCTATCTGACCAAAGCACAAGTCCTGGCCACAGAAACACGCGGGACTGTCAAAATCACCACGCGAGGGCAGGAGCTTTTGGCACGAATTCCTGGCCGAATCGTCCAACGTGATTTAGAGATTTACCCGGAGTTTATGGCCTTCAAAGCGGCAGGCCAATCCCAAACGACACAGACTGCCACACCAGCGCCGGATGACATTCCTTCGGTGACCTCACCCGAAGAACAACTGGCAACGCTCTACAGTCAACTTCTCAGCTCGCTGGCCGATGAGTTGCTGAGCCAAGTCATGCAGATTTCACCCCAACAATTTGAGCGCTTGGTGGTGGAAGTGTTGGTCTCTATGGGTTACGGCGGCAGCGTCCGGGACGCTGGGCAAGCCCTGGGCCGCAGCGGTGACAACGGCATTGACGGCATGATCAAGCAAGACCCGTTGGGGCTAGACCGGGTGTATCTGCAAGCCAAAAAATGGCAGAACACGGTGCATAGCCCGGAGATCAGAACCTTCGCCGGAAGCCTGACATATCACCGCGCCAGCAAAGGCGTATTTCTGACCACATCCAGCTTTAGCGAGGGAGCTAAACAAACAGCGGCTCAAATTGGAAACATTATTTTAATTGACGGGCACATGCTTGCCAGTCTGATGATTGACTACGGCGTAGGAGTGTTGACCCGAGAAACATACAAGATTCGTCGCGTGGACAGCGAATATTTCGAAGAGCTGTGAGCCTCACCCACCCAATTCCTTAAACACGGCCCGACTGATCACCAACTGCTGAATTTCGCTCGTGCCTTCGTAAATTTCCGTGACTTTGGCGTCGCGGTACAGCCTCTCTACGGGGTAATCGCGGCTGTAGCCGTTGCCGCCGAATATCTGGATGGCGTCGCGGCTACAGTTCACGGCGGCGTCACTGGCGAGCAGCTTGGCAATGCTGGCCTCTTTGCCGTAGGGCTGGCCCGCGTCCTTCAGCCACGCGGCTTTGAGGGCCACCATCCGGGCGGCTTCGGTATGGGCGGCCATCTGCGCGATCTTGAACGACACGCCTTCAAATTCGCTGATGCGTTTGCCGAACTGCTCGCGCTCCAGGGCGTAGCGGGCGGCATGTTCTAAGGCGCTACGGGCAATGCCTAGAGCCTGCATGGCAATGCCGATGCGCCCTGCATCCAGGCTCGCCAGCGCGATAATCAGGCCCTGGCCTTCCTCGCCAATCAGTTGATCTGTGCCCACGCGCACGCCATCAAAATTGACGGTGGTGGTGTGGGCGGCGTGCAGGCCCAGTTTTTCTTCAGGCTTGCCGAAGCTGAGGCCGGGGGCGTCGTGCGGCACCACAAAGCAGCTTACGCCGCGTGCTCCTGCGCCGCCTGTGCGGGCCATCACGAGGTAAGTGTGGGCCTGCCCGCCGCTGGTAATCCACGCCTTGCTGCCGTTCAGAATCCAGCCGCCCGCACCATTGGCGCCGCCGTCGGCTTCAGCCTTCAGGCGCAGGCTGGCGGCGTCACTGCCCGCGCCGGGTTCGGTCAGGCAAAACGCGCCGATATGCTGTCCAGTGGCCAGCGGACGCAAATACTGCTCGCGCTGGGCGTCGGTGCCGTAGCGCAAAATCATCTGTTCGGGCAGGCCGTTCTGCACGCTGACGATCACAGCCACGCTGGCATCAGCCGCCGCAATTTCTTCCAGGCACAGGGCGTAAGTCACGCTGTCCAGCCCCGCACCGCCCCATTCTTCGGGCACGGTGGCCCCCATCAGGCCCAGGTCGGCCAACCCGCGCAACTGCTCATGCGGATATTCGCCGCTGCGGTCGAACTCGGCGGCTTTGGGCGCAATCTCAGCGCGGCAATATTCGCGCACGTGCTGCACGATCATGCGCTGCTCATCCGATAAGGCAAACGACATGCCGGGGGCGGCCAGGGTGGCGGTCATGGGTGCAGGCTACCAAACGAGCGTTAGGGAGACAGTGAGGGGGATGGGGCGGTTGGGTTGAAGTGCGGTCTAAGGGTCTGAGGGTTTAAGGAGAGGCAATCGCTTCGCTCACTCACCCCCTCTGCTGGCGCAGCTCTGCGAGTCCCCAACCCTCCCCCCTCAAGGGTGGGGGAGCTAACACCGCCGCCCTCAATCGCTTCCGCCCAAATGCGTGTGAGGCTCCAAGGTGCGTGCAACGCGCGGGCCAATTCCATTTCGGAATGAAGTGGCGATTCCGGTTCGGATGAACGAAAAAGCCGCGTCTGGACGCGACAAGATCAATCCTGCCGAGCGGACTCGCAGAGCTGCAAAGCAGAGCGACGAACTCCCCTGACTCTTTTGGGGGCGGGGGCTGGGGGAAGGCGTGGCAGCAATTCAGCCAACCTCCCTCTAACTCACCCCGCCAACACCCGCGCCAACTCCTCCTCAATCCCCCGCCCCCGCCACCCCGACTCTATAAACTCGGCCTCTCCCCCATCCCAGCGCACAAAAGCGCCGATGACGGCCCCGCCCGCAATCGCCAGGGCAGCGGCGGTCAATTGGGGGAGCGGCGCGGCAGGCAGCATCCGGGCAACGGCGTTGCGCAGAGTGTGAGACAGGGGCAGGGGCGGGCGGGTCACACGGACGCGGGCAGGCAAAGACACGCGGGCCAGTGTACTGGCTGACGGCCTTCAGCGGCAGAAGTCAGGGGTTTTCACCCTATTCCCACTGGGCTTGATTACAATGCACCAAATGAAGGTTTCGTCAGAATTGCTGGGGGTCTGGTGCGCATTGTTGCGTGGATACTGAGCCTCTTGTTGGTGGTGTTCGCGCTGGCGCTGGCTGCCCTCACACTGGGCGCTTTTGCAGCGCTGAGTGCAGGTGCGCCGCTGTGGTTGCGCTCGGTGGGCAGTCTGGAAAGTGCCATGAGCAGTGGGCTGGGCTGGGCCGAGGTGCCGCAATTTACGCGGGCACTGACTCTGGCGGTGCTGACCAGTGCCGTCGCTGCCCTGGGGGCTTACATCAAGCCCCGCTGAATTGATTCATCAACCCAGCAGCAGAAACAAAAGATTGAAGGCAAATTTTGATTGAATGAGCCGCGATTTAAGCTCTCCTCATGCCCCGTGATAGCATGACAGGGTTTTGCGCCCCGTCAGGATGTTAAGCCTGCGCTGGGCTTCCCCAATTGGGAACCGGAGGAAATGCGTGCGGTTGTCTGAAGATATTGGCATTGATCTGGGAACGGCGACGTTCCTTATTTACAGCAAGACCCGTGGTTTGGTACTGCAAGAACCCAGCGTGATCGCCATGACACGCGACAGCAAGCAGGTCAAAGCGGTGGGCGAGGAGGCTTACCGCATGATCGGGCGCACGCCGGGCGGAATCGTGGCGGTGCGGCCCATCAAGGACGGCGTGATTGCCGACGAAGGCCTGACCGAGAAGATGATCACCATGTTCCTGCAAAAAGTGCAGGGCAATGCCGGACGTCTGTTCGGGTTCAAGCCTCAACTGATGGTGGGGGTGCCCAGCAACGTCAGCGATGTGGAAAAACGCGCCGTGCTGCGGGCTGCCCTGAACTCCAATGCCAAACGCGCCTTCCTGATCGAGGAACCGTTGGCCGCCGCAATCGGCGCGGGTCTGAAGATTGCCGAGCCGATCGGCAGCATGGTCGTGGATATTGGCGGCGGCAGTACCGATGTGGCCGTGATTTCTCTGGGCGGCATCGTGGTCAGCGAATCCATGCGGATCGCGGGCAACGAGTTCGATGAAAGCATCATCCGCTATGTGCGCCGCAAGCATAACGTGCTGATCGGTGAGCGTACCGCCGAGGAAATCAAGGTGAAAGTGGGCGCAGCCATGCTGCTGAACGACGGCGAGAGCCTGACCGCCGAAGTGCGCGGGCGCGATCTGGTCAACGGCCTCCCCAAAACCATTTCGCTGGACAGCCACGACGTGGTGGAAGCCCTGTCGGAACCCGTCTCCAAAATCGTGGACTGCGTAAAGCGCGTGCTGGAAATCACGCCGCCCGAACTGGTCAGCGACATTATCGACCGGGGCATCGTGATGACGGGCGGCGGCAGCCTGCTCCGCAACTTTGATGAACTGCTGCGTCAGACCACCGGGATTCCTGTGGCTGTGGCCGAAAATGCGGTAGAAGCCGTCGCCGTAGGCACAGGCATGGCGCTGGAAATGATTCCGGTGCTGGGCGACAGCCTGGTGTCCAGCGACAACTACTTGCGCCGCTGAACAGCGACATACAGTGCTGCGTTTCAAGAGCAAGCGCCTAAGGGTTTAAGGATTTTAGAGCGAGAAGTGGGCGCGGGCCGGATAAGATGGCTGCGCCCGCTTTTTGGCTCAGGCTGCCTCCTCTGTACTTTTGCCTAACCCTCAGACCCTAACCCCTCACCGCCTTCCGCCCCACAGGAGCCACATGACCGAACCTCTGCTCATCCAAGACGTGCTCAAAATCTTGCCCCACCGCTTTCCCTTCGTGATGGTTGACCGCGTGCTGAGCGCAGAGGGCGGCGTGGTGCATGCCATCAAGAATGTGAGCATCAACGAACCGTTTTTCACGGGCCACTTTCCTACTGAACCTGTGATGCCGGGGGTCTTGATTATCGAGGCGTTGGCGCAGGCCAGCATGTTCTGTATGCGCGAACAGATGGAGCCGGGGCAGATTGGCTACCTCGCGGGTCTAGAGGGCGCACGTTTTAAGCGCAAGGTGATTCCGGGGGACGTTCTCC
>JAQBPF010000383.1 GCA_028287665.1 Deinococcus sp.
TGGAGGGCGCTGGACCCCTCCGCAGCCAGCCTGTCATCTGGGCGGGCAGGACCTGGGGTACTGACGGTCTGCCGCCGCAAAATACAGCCGAATCATGCCTTCGTCGTTCGCAAACCAGCGTGCGATGGTGTGATAGCAGGGCCGGACCCGGCCATACAGCTTGGCAAACCCCTCAGGCGTGTAGGCCACGCAGTCCACCCACGTGGCGTTGGGGAAGCTGGCCTTCGTGACGGTCAGGCATTCCAGGGCGGTGTGCACCGGGTCCTCACCTGGCCGCAGGGGAAAACGCACGGTGGTATCGGTGCGCGAGGTACTGCTGCGCTCGGTGACGCGGCCCTCAGATGTCCAAGTGGCGTGGGCCGTGCCGAGCAGGGCCAGGGCAAGAGCAAGACTGGGCCTCATACGCTTCTATAGTAATTCCCTGCCTGCACAGTGAATAGAGCGCAGCGTGAAGGCCATCCTGAAAATGGTTGGGGCTGCGGTGATGACCCTGCCGGAGGTGGGCCCGTCCCCAGTGACCGCCGGAGGTCCTCTCAGATGGACAGAGCTCGCCAGCTTGGGGTTATGGTCAAGAGTGTGTTTGTTGCCCTGTTCCGGGTTCTGAGTCTCAGCCTTCGGTCGTCTAAGAGGGGCGCCGCACGGTCAGGGGAGATGCAGGAAGGCCATTAACTCCTGTGCTGCCGCGCCGCCCGCACGGTTCGCGCCGATCGTGGAGGCGGATGGACCGTAGCCGACGAGGTGCACCCTGGGGTCTCTGGCAACCTGCGTGGCCAGGCGGCCCGTCATGGTGATTCCGCCGCCTGGCTCCCGCAGACCAAGGGCCGACAGGTGGTCGAGGGCGCTGCGAAAGCCGGTACACCACAAAATCACGTCCGCCTGCAGTGTCTGTCCGTCGGCCCAGCGAACGCCATCCTCGGTGATCTCGCTGAACATGGGCCGCCGGTTCAGAGCCCCGCGCGCCCGCGCCGCCTGCACCGCAGGGGTATCGAGCAGCCCCGTGACCGATACGACCGACTCGGGCAGCAGGCCCTGTCTGACCCGCTGATCGACCAGGGCGACGGCTGTCCGGCCAGCTTCCTCATTGAACGGACCAGAACGGAACTCCGGTTCGCGTCTGGTCACCCAGGTCGTGGTGGTCACCTGAGAGATTTCGTCGAGCAGCTGAATGGCCGAGATGCCGCCGCCCACAATGATCACATGCTGGCCCGCGAAGGCCTGCGCCGAACGGTAATCTTTGGTGTGGAGTTGCAGGCCAAGGAAGCGCTCTGCGCCGGGATACACCGGCACGTAAGGGGCCTCCCAGGTGCCGGTGGCGTTGATGATGCCCCGCGTGGAGAAGGCCACACGGTCTGTGGACACCAGGAGGCGTTCCCCATGCTCCTGAACGGCGTTGACCTGCACGGGTCGGTAGACCGGCAGCCGGAAGGCGCGCTCATAGGCCGCAAAATACCGGGGAACCGCCTCACTGGCCCGTACAGTTGTGGCCTCTGGGTCGACCGTGTCGGCAAACGGCAGGCCGGGCAGGTCATGAATCCGGTTGACCGTGCTGAGGGTCAGCGAAGGCCAGCGAAACTGCCAGGCGCCGCCCGGCTGTGGCGCGTGGTCGAGCACCACAAAGCCGCGGTTGGGTGCCAGCCCCCGCTTTTGAAGATGGTAGGCCGCAGACAATCCGGCCTGCCCGGCCCCGATGACGACCATGTCGGTTTTGACAGCCACGCCAGAAGCTGGACCAAGAGGCGGGCTGGCAGTGTTAGGGTCCACGGGCCACGTCAGAAGAGGGGGAACGGGACGGGCGTGCCCTCCGGGCGGCGTTGATCAACGGCCTGACCTGCGGGCTGCGGAACCTGGAAGACGGGAGATGGGCGTGGTCCATGCGAAGAACCTACCTTACTGCCTGCGCTGCGTCGGCCAGCTGGCCTGACTGGTGAGGCTACTGCGTGTGGCTGGCCTTTTCCCCTCAGTTGTACAGGCTCCGCAGGGGAGGGGGAGCCGCCCAGCAGACGGTCCCTTCTCTCGGCGTCGGAGAACAGATGCAGCCGATGCGGTGGTCACGCCCAACTCAGGCGGAGAGGTCGGTCACCGCGTGTTGAGCTGCCTTGCTGACTGCTGCCCAGGTTCTAGACTTCACCCCAGCTTTCCAGTTCGGTGAGATTCAGCGTCAGGGCGGGGCCGCCGCCGTCTGGAATCAGAATGGTTTTGAGTTCATAGGCGCCCAGTTGAACGTGCAGAGTGCGGTTCAGAAACGGCAGAGTCAGGACGGCCCGCGTGGGCTGGCCGTGTGTTTCCACCACCCGCAGGATGTAGCCGTGGTCATCTTCGGCGCGTTTGACCACCGTAATCTGGGCGTTGGCGGGTTCAATCTGCATAAAGGACGCGGCTGGGTCGAGGGGGCCTTCGTGGAAGGTTTCGGGAATGACCACGGGCCGTTCCGTCAGCGCGGCCGCCCAGCGCGGCGTCTCGGCGTCGCGCCAGGTGAGGTCATGGGGATACAGCCAGTAGGTAAAGTGCTGCTCGCCCTGATCCATGAAACGGTAGTGTCCGCCTTCGGTGGGCACGTAGGGATCATGGTGGGCACTGATGGGCGAGCGCAGTACCGTCAGCCCCAATTCATGCTCAAGGGCGTGATAACTGTATTTGGCATCGTTGATCAGGCTGAGGCCGCGAACCGCTCCGCTGGGCCGGTGTACGCCGGTCAGGTCGACCCAGCGGTGGCCGGGTTCCTCGTTGCCGTCGGTGGGCCGCCCCGTGACCCCGTAAGGCGCTTCATAGGTGACCTGCGGAAAGTGGAGATGGGTGGGAAAGATCAGCTTGAGCACCTGCTGCGCTTCGTGCCAGCCGACCTGCACGCGCACCTGCACATACGGCTGATCGGCGTACAGCGTGAATTCCTGCGTCAGCGTACTGCGGCCAAACTGGGCGGTGGTGCGAATGGTGCTGCGAACTGGCCCCTGCTCCAGCAGCGTGCTGTGACCGGCGGCGAACTGGCCCACCACGTCGTCGTACCGGAACACGCCGTGGCTCCAGGTATCGCTCGGATCGCGCATCACCGTGCCCACAGCCGCCGTGCCCTGAAAGACTTCTGCGCCGCTGCGGTGGTCAAGCAGGCGCGAGATACCGCCTGTCTGCGGGTCAATCTCCAGCCGCAGCAGACCGTTGTCCAGATGCAAGTTGCTGGCCTCCACAGCCGGGGCTTCGGGCGCGGCTTCCGGCAAAATGGTGTAGGTGCGGTAGCCGAAGGGCGGCAGGTCGGCCATCCAGGTCAGGCGTTTGCGCCAACCCGTTACGGTGGCCTCTGACCGGATGCGCTGCACGGGAATAGGGGTGCCCTGTTCGTCGGTCACGGTAAACTCTGCGGGCACGCCGCCCGTCTCATGCTCAATGGGCACCTGGATGGGCCAGGGGTGAGGATTGAACACGACATACGGCTTGCTGCCCTCGCGGTGGGGCACAGTCACGCGCCAGCTGAGACGCTGCACGGCTGCATTGGTGACGTGCTGCGCGGTGGCCAGCGCCTCGCCGTATTCGTTGCGGGCGTCCTCGTAGGCGCTTTCTATAGACGTGCCCGCCAGAATGTCGTGGAACTGGTTGAACAGCACCCGTTTCCAGGCGCGTTCCAGATCGGCGCGGGGATAGGGAAGACCCGTGACCGCTGACGAGAGCGCCGCGAATTTCTCGGCCCGGATCAGGGCCAGTTCGGCGCTGCGGTTCCAGCGTTTGACGCCGGAATGCACTGCGTAGCAGCCCACCGCGTGATGGTGCAGTTCATCGGACCAGACCGGAACCTCCAGCTTCCCAACAGCTTCAAAGTAGCGGCTGGGGTCACTGAGCCGCAGTTCTGGCAGGCCGCCCTCCGCGTTCATCCGGGCAATTGAGGCGAGGTTTTCGTTGGTGGGGCCGCCGCCGTGGTTGCCGACGCCGTAAAAGCACATCAGCTCATTGACCGGGCCGCCGAGTTCGGTGGTGCATTTGCGGACGTGGGCTTCCAGATCCTTG
>JAQBPF010000411.1 GCA_028287665.1 Deinococcus sp.
CTGCCCCGGTGCGGGCCGAACTTCTGGCCTGGATGGCTGAACTGTTGCGGGCCGAATACGGCGAGCGCCCGCTGATTCCCCGGCGTGCGCCCATGCATGAGCTGATCAGTACGATCCTGTCTCAGCGGACCACGCACGCCGATGAGGAAGCCGCCTATCAGGAACTCTGCTCGCTGGGCGACTGGGACGAGATTATTGCCGCCCCGGTAGAGGCGGTGGCCCACGCCATCAGGCGCAGCAACTACCCGGAAAGCAAGGCGCCGCGTATCCAGGCCACCCTCAGCGCCATCAAGGCCGAGCGCGGCGGGTACGATCTGGACTTTCTGGCAGAATTGCCTGTGGCCGACGCTCTGAAGTGGCTGACCAACCTGCCTGGAGTGGGCGTGAAAACGGCGTCACTGGTGCTGCTCTTCAATTTTGCGCGGCCTGTGTTTCCGGTGGATACGCACGTTCACCGCGTGACCACCCGCGTCGGTGTGATTCCGCGCATGGGCGAACAGGCGGCCCACCGCGCCCTGTTGGGCCTGTTGCCACCCGACGCCCCGCACCTGTACGAACTGCATGTGAATCTGCTGCGGCACGGGCAAAAAGTCTGCCACTGGACTGCACCCAAATGTCCGGTATGCATTCTCAAAGACCGCTGTGACGCGCACGCGATCTACGGCAACCGGGTTCCCAGCTTCGGGAAGTAAGAGGAATTCCGACTGAACCCTTGAGTTTGTGGGATTCAGTCGGAACTCGTGTCAGACCTGTTTCAGACGTTCTGGTTTCCTACTTCCCGCCGCCGCCCACCGCATTGCCCGCCGTCACACCCGAGGTCAGCGCCTCGCGGATGCCCTGCGCGATGCCCACAGCCACGCGGTCAAGGTAGTTTTCGTCCTGTAAATTCAGGCCATCTACGGGGTGGCTGGTGTAGCCGATTTCCACCAGAGCCGCAGGAATCCGGCTGTTTCTGAGCACAGACAGCGATTGGTTGGATTTCAGCCCGCGCGAGAACGCTCCGGTGGTCTCCACGAGTTGCCGCTGAAGAATGTTGGCCAGGCTGCTGGACATCGGATGGTTGGCGTTCCACCACGTTTCTACGCCGTACCCGCGCAGGGCGGTTTTGGCTTCCATCGCATTGACATGAATACTGACAAACAGTTGCGTGCCCGGAGTGCCCATCTGAGCACGCATCTGCAGATCGACCGTTTTGACCGAATTCAGTTCGCGGTCGCGGTCACGGGTCATCACCACGTCCACTCCGGCGCCTCGCAGAAGGTCGCGGACCCGCAAGGCCACAGCCAGCGTCACTTCTTTTTCTGTGATGCTGCCCACTGCGCCGGGATCGCGCCCGCCGTGACCGGGGTCCAGCACCACGCGCGGCTGCACGTAGTTGGCGCTCAGAGCCAACATGGCCGTGCCCCGCGTGGCCGGAATGGCTGGCACAGCCGCCAGCAGGCGTTCGGCCGGGGCCAGAGGGGTCAGATTGGCCAGCGCAGGCGACAGATCAAGGGCCAGGCGGGCACGGTCGCTGCCGGGCGCAGGCGGCAACAGCTGGGCCCGCCAGCCGCTCTGGGCAGTGGTCGGGGTCGCCGTGACCAGTGTGATATTGACACCCGACGCCGTGGGTTCAAAGCGCCAGGTTCGCACCTCAGGACTGACATTCTGTGCGTTTTGCGGCACTGCACTCAGGCCCGTCAGTTCTATGCGGAGCCCCAGCGCACTGGGCTGAATCAGGTAGGTGCTGCCGGGGGGCAGGTCCAGCACCAGCCGGGTCAGACCGGGATTCTTGCCAATGCGGGGGGCAGTCAGCAAGGCCCCAGGTTGCACCTGTCCTGTCACGCGGCCCGTCAGGGCACTGGGGCGGGAGGCATTGGCATCAGGCAGGGCAGGGGCGGGAGGAAACTGTTTTCCGGGCAAGACGATATCGCCGGGGGGCAACTGGTCAGGATTGGCCGCGCTCACAGGAGCCGGAGCCGTGGCCCGGGCCGGGGGAGCCGCAGCAGCAGCGGTCTGGGGTGTCGCCGCAACGGGGACAGGAGCTTTCAACCCCAGCGGAGCATTGAGAACAGAATTTGCCTCGGCCGTAGACGCCGTGGGGGCGGGAGGCGAGGTGCGGACTACAGCCCGCAGAGACTCACTGGCCCCGCCCGACAGCACCGGGCCAAATTCCAGAATCAGGACCCGGCTGCCCGTGCTGAGCGTGGCTTCACTGGCCCGCCAGCCCTCGGTAAACGACAGCGGAAACGGCGTGACCACCGTGACCTGACCGCCGCCAGCCCGGTACTCGCTGACGCTGGCACCCAGAGCCGCCGTGACCGCTGGCAGCACGCGGGCTCCCTGCACGTCGATTCTCAGGCCAGTAAACGACGGCATCAGCGTATAGGTGACCCCCGGCGCAAGGTCGAACACCACGCGGGTTTGTGCGCCTGCGGTGCTGGTGCGGGGGTTGCCGAAAGTGGCGTTCTGAACGCCCGTGAGATTGAGGGTCCCTGAAGGCGCGGAGGCGCTGCTGGCAGGCAGCGTGGCCCGAGCCGGAGTGGCCGGAGCCGTGCCCCGCAAAACAGGAGGAGTCTGTGCAGGAGCCTGCCGCAAAAAAGGGTCGGCCGGGGAGAGTCCCTGGGCCGCCGCTCCGCCGCACGCTAGAGCAAATGAGAGGAAGATGGCAGGCTTCTTCATGGATTCACCCACTTTAAAGGTAAAGCCGTGAGAAACAACGTCCCGGCGCTCATTAAGGTGATCTGACTGACGTTTATGAATCGGGTGGGTCATCTGGTGTGAAGTACATCTCACCGTCTGGAACGGCCTGTCTGACTTCTCACATTTACAGAAGACCGGATGAGATCACCCCCATGTTGCCTGAGGCTTCTGGCTCCCCAGTGAGAGGCCGCCTGATTTTTTTCGGTCTGGCCCTCGGGTGATGTCCGGGCAGGCCAACCGGGTTGCTGATGGCGGGCCTGGAATGGGGATACCGCCGACCGCTGCTCACAACTGCCCATGAGCGGCGAACATCATCCGACTGGTCAGGTCCAGTAGGAGAGCGAGGGCCACGACCAGTCCCCTACAGGTTGCCGTTCTGGCCAAGGCCGGGCAGCGTGTGCCCAAGCTCTGGTGGCCAGATGGATCAGCCGGGCCAGATGTTCGGCCATCAGCGCAGTCTGTACCGCCTCAGCTCAGGGCAGGTTGGCCTGAATGTCTGGCTGAGCTGCCCCGCCTGCCCGGATGTCCTCGGCGATCAGGCGAACAGGCACGGTGCCAATCTGAATCGGGAAGCGGTGGACAAAGTTCTCCTCGTACAGGCGGAACTGCGCGTCACCCTGAATCACTTCACCGGGCAAAGCGTTGCGGGTGGCGGTGAATCTCACCTGAAGATGGCCACCCTGCCGGGGCGTTTCTCCGCGCCCCACGATCTCTGCTTCCAGCCAATCGGGAGCCTGCCCGATATTCGGGCTCAGGGAGTATCTGGCTCCTGTGGTTTCGCCGCCCGGCATCACCGAAACCGGCACCTTGACGATCACGGACCTGCCCACCCGCAACTCCACCGGAATGTCCGGAAAATCCACGGTAATTTCCTGCTCCAGTGGCACGAGATTGAGGGGCGTGCGGGCCACTTCTTCTCCGGCGTACCACACCACCAGGTCGGCAGGAAAGAAATCGTCGGTGTACTGGCGGCCCATGTAGATATTCAGCTTCTCTATCTGCTGGGCCTCTCCGGTCAGGCGGGTTTTCTTGGTGGTGATCTGAAAATACTCGGAGGTGTCGTAGTTGGCCTCTACCGTGTAGCTGACCGTGCCCCGGAACGAGGGGGTGTGGTTGACCAACGTGAGCGGCAGCGTGCCGTGGGTGTCCTGATAGATGCGGGTTTCTTCGGGCGCACTGACGGTCATGTCGGGCAGACAGGTAAGCGTGGGGTTGACCCAGTCGGCGTGATCCAGGCTTTTGCCGTTGCCTGCATCGGTGACGACCATGCGGAAGCTTGATTGCCCGCGCAGGTCCACACTGACCTGTTGGGTGGCGCTGGCTCCCGTCATCACGCCGCTGTCAAAGAGTTTGCCTGTATCGCCCCAGACCTGGAACACGGCGCTGCCCTGGGTTCCCACTTCATCATCCATGCCAATCTCGGCCTTAAAACGCACGCATCTGGTCCGCTCGGCTCCCTTGAGGTTGTACTTCAGTTCGCTGGGCGCGTGAACGCCGTACCCCTTGGCAAACTTGACGCCGCCCAGGGTCAGCGGTCGGCCGTCTCCGGCGACCTGGGTTCCGTTGCTGCGGTTGGGTTCCAGTGGTCCCCAGCCATTGGTGGCCTTCAGCGCCTGCTCAGAGCTCAGCGAATGAATACCCTCGGGCCAGAGGGCTTGTGGGCGCAGGCGGGGGGTCCAGGTCCAGTCTTCCTGTCCGGTGCTCACTTCTGAGGTGATTTCTGTGGTGGAGGTCGAGTTGTCTTCAGGAGTCTGTCCGCAGGCTGTGAGGGCGAAAGTAAGCAGAGTCAGCGGCGGCCACCATCGGTTCATAGAGGGTTCCTCCCCACAAGTACAGTAGTCGGCTGGAAGGCCTGATTGACGGGCCCCCCATACATCAAACGCTAATTTCTACAGGGCCCAGTATTCCCCAGCGCTGCCCAGCTGGCTGCCGCAAGTCATGCATGACGGTGCCCCGGCAGACGGCGGCTAGACTGCCTGCCATGACCTCTGTACCTGCACGGAAATCAATCCTGGTGGCCAACGATGACGGCATTTTTTCGCCGGGCATCAAGGCACTGGCGCTGGCAATGGCGGAAATAGGCGACGTGACCGTGGTCGCTCCCGATGTCGAGCAGTCGGCGGTGGGGCACGGCATCACCATTCGCCGCCCGCTGCGCTTCAAGCACACGGCCTCGGCAGGCTTTGGCGATATCCCGGCCTACCGGGTCGATGGCACCCCCGCCGACTGCGTTGTGCTGGGACTCCACCTGCGCGGGCACTTTGATCTGGTGGTCAGCGGGATCAACCTCGGCCCCAATCTGGGCGACGACCTGACCCATTCGGGCACGGTGGCCGCCGCCATAGAGGGCATGGCGCTGGGGCTCCCCGCCATCGCTTTTAGCCAGCAGGCCACACCGCAGGGCGAATATGATTTTGCGGCCAGTGCGGCCTACGCGGCCCGCCTGGCCCGCGAGGTGTTGGCGCGTGGCCTGCCGCCGCGCACGCTGCTGAACGTCAATTTTCCGGCCCGCGCCTTTACGGGAGTCGCGGTCACCAGGGTCGGAGACCACCGCTGGGAAGACAGCATCGTGACCCGCACGGACCCCGAAGGCCGCGAATACCACTGGGTGGCAGGCATCAGCCGCGCCGCCGATGCCGACGACACTTCGACCGACTACGGCGCAGTCCAGGCCGGATTGATCAGCGTTACGCCGGTGCGCCTTGACCTCACCGCCCGCGACCTGATGAGTGAAGTGGAAGGCTACCTGCCCGAGCTGCCTGCCGGGGTCGTGGGGAACTAAACCTGGCCTGGCTCCGCTGCCCTCTGACCTAGAGCAGTTCTCCGAATGACACCACCGAAAAAAGAAACTTTCGGTGGCTCCATTCTCCGTCCTGCTCAATGAAATTCACTCGCTCCGCTCGGTCATTATGATGACAAATGCCCTAAGCCCGTTCGCTAAGCCACTTGCAGCAGGACAGCCCGCCTGCCCATGTGCCATGCTGACGGCATGAGCACCCACACCCCCCAGCAAGCCGTCACCGAATTCCTGACGCACTGGCAGGCCGGGGCGTACAACCAAATGGCCCGGTTGCTGCCCAAGCAGGGCACGCCGCTGAAAAAGCCGCCTGTAGGTCAGGTGCGCCAAATCTACCGGGTGCGAACCTTGCAGACCTTTGTGGTGCTGGCCGCTGCCGACACCGACCCCGCCGCCGCGAATGTGGATGTCCAGTTGGTCTATGCCGAAGCGGGCGAACTGCATTTCAAACGGTGGCGCTTCCGCATGGTTCACTTCGGCAAGGGCGAGCAGCCTGTCCCGCGCAACATGGCGCAGGGCCGCTGGAAGGCGCAGGCCACCTATCTGCTGCCCGATCCGCCTGCACTGCGGGCTTGAGACCGGAGCCGAAAACACCGCTTCTTGAAACCCGGATTCACCTCAGAAAGGCCGGGCCGCTCCTGCCTTGCGTTTACTTCAGAGCAAAAGCGGCCGCATCCCGGCCCGGCAGGCTGAGATGCAGCCAACCTCCACCGATACTGACTTTGGCATCCTGACCTGCAAACAGGCTGCGTGTGACCGCCTGATCCTGCGCCGTCAGGCCCAGCGCCGACAGCCGAATAGAGTAGGACCGACGGGCCTTGCCGTTGTGCCACGCTGCCAGCACCGGTTCTCCATTCAGTTCGCGGGTCAGGAGCAGCAAGTCGCTCTCCAGTGTGGGCGGCACGGGCAACAGCTTCTGTGCCCCCCGGCTCAGCGAGGCACTGGCTTTACGCACCGCGATGGCGTCACGGGCAACCTCAAAAACGCTGCGTTCGGCAGGGGTCCAATCGGATTCAAAGCGCATGTCGCGGCGGTTATCGGGATCGCTCCCGCCCCGCATGGCGATTTCGGTTCCCTGCCAGATCACGGGTACGCCGCGCAGGGTCATCAAGGCACGCAGGGCGTATTTGGTGCGGGCCTGCCCATCGTCTTCAAAGAGGGTGCCGTTGGCAAAACGCGGCACGTCATGGTTGTCCAGAAAGAGAGCCACTTCGCCTGGGCGCGGCAATTCACCCGCCCGCGACAGCACCGCCGAGACCCGGTCAAGCCCCTGCCCGCTCATGATGGCGTCGCGCATAGCGGCCTGAAGGCTGAACAAAAACAGGCTGTCGAATCCGGCCCGCTGCCATTCGGCCACGGTGCCCGAATCGGCGTCGTACCATTCCCCCAGTGTCCAGGTTCCGGCGGCACGGTCGCGGGCCAGCAAAGCGTTCAGGAAGGGCCGCTCCACATGCTTGATGGCGTCATACCGGAAAGCACTGACCCCATGCGCCCGCCAGAAATCGGCCGCGTCAAACAGCACTTTCTGGACCTCCGGGTTCGACTGTTTCAGGTCGGGCAGGCCCGCCAGGGCACAGTCCACATCTTTGTTGGGACTTGAGGCGCACTGGGCTTCACCGTTAAACCACGCAGGTTGTTGTTTGACGACCTCTGCCGTATAGCCGTAATGGTTGATGACCTGATCCAGAACCACGCGCATTCCCGCCTTCTGGGTCGCGCCGATCAGGGTGTCAAAGTCCTCCAGGGTGCCAAAATGAGGGTCTACCTCCTGAAAATTTGCGGGCCAGTAGCCGTGATAGGCCGCCGTCTCAAAGGAATTGCCAGATTGCTGGCGGTAAATGGGCGTCATCCAGAGGGCCGTTGCGCCCAACTGCTGGAGGTAGGGCAGCTTGGCCGTCAGCCCCGGCAGGTCGCCGCCATGCCACGCACGCGGATTGGCCCGGTTCACGGCTGCATTGTTGGCCGCGTTGCCGTCTGCAAAGCGGTCAGGCATCACCTGATAGATCACCTGCCCTTCAAAACTGGCCGGGGCAGGGGCAGACTGGACGGCTCCCCCTGTTCCCAGCAACACCGACAGCAGCAGGGTCTGCCGCACAACTGAAGAAGACAGGGCTGGCGCCAGCCGGGAATGAGGGAACTGCTTGGACATAAGCCATGTTACGCCCTGATCTCTGAACCCAGATGCCTGTCGCCGTCAGAGCGCCGCGCCATGACGAGCACGCAAAAATGGCCCACCCCGGTCAGGGTAGGCCACTTACAGAGTGTGACTTCGTTAGCGAACAGCGGTGATCCGCAAGGTGCGGGCGCCAAATTGAATGGCCTCGCTGCGGGTGCCCATCCAGATGTCGAGGCTGTTGGTCTTGCGGGCAGCCATCGTGTCTTCTACCACGAAAACGCGGCCTCTGAGCAGGTTGTTGTACCGGCCGCTCATATCTTCCAGCATGATTTTGCTGCCGTAAGGAAAGGAACGCAGCAGGTCACGGCTCAGCGCGACTACGCCGGGACGGACGCGGGTGCCCGTGGCGGTAATAAAGGGCGAGCTGTCGGTCTGGCCGGGCAAGCTGTTGTAGGCCGTGGCCCGCACGATGGCGCTGCGGCCCGAACGGACGGGGGCGGCCTGTGCAAGCGGGGTCGGGGTGGGCACAGCGCGGGTGGGCGTGGGGGCGCGGACAACAGGAGCCCGGACGACGGCCACTCGGGGTGCGGGCGTTGCAGCCGCCGCACGGGGGGCAGCGGGGGTGACCTGAGCTACGGCAGCAGCACGGTTTTGGGCGGCAGTGGCCTGAGCTGCGGCGGCCTGAACC
>JAQBPF010000222.1 GCA_028287665.1 Deinococcus sp.
ACTGCTGATGACCTTCGCCTTTCAGGAGCAGGGATTCCGCTTTGACCTGAGGTTGGTGCCGCTGGCACTGGTCGCTGTGCGGTACGGCGTCGGCGTCGGGGCGTTGGCGGCGCTGCCCGTCTTGCTCTGGCGCTGGCTCGAAACGTCGCAGGGCGGCGTGGTGGCCGCCATCAATGTGGCGGCCATGCTGCTGATGATTGGCCTGCTGCGGCCCCGGCTACGCCTGTTGGCTCTGACGGTGAATAACCTGTGGCTGTTACCGATGCCCTTCGTGGCGGTAAATCTGGTGCTGCTGGTTCTCCCGGAGGGACAGGCCATGTTCTGGCCAGTCTACCCGCTGGGCCTGGCGCTCAACACTCTGGGCCTGGCAATCGCCGCCGTCATCCTGCTCTCGCGTTTTCAGTTGCTGCGGGTCACACACGCCTTCCGAATGCAGGCACTGACCGATCCGCTGACGGGGCTGGGCAACCGCAGGCAATTTGATGCCGAGCTAGCTGATCTGGATGTGGGTGCACAGCTGGTACTGCTGGATCTGGACCATTTCAAGGTGGTCAATGACCGGTTCGGACACGCGGTGGGAGATCAGGCACTGCAGGGTGTGGCCCGGCTCTTGGGCGATGAGCGCCAGACCCATGTGCGGGCTTACCGCATAGGCGGCGAAGAGTTTGCGCTGTTGACCGACCTGGGGAGCGAGGGCCGGGCCCGCACCCTGGTCCAGGGCCTGCTGACCGAGGTGGCTCGGCAGGGGATGACCTTGGCCGCGGTCCCCGTTGCGCCTCCAGAAAGCCTGTTGGCCCCCCCACTGACTCTCTCGGCAGGGTTGGCAACCCGCCGTCTCCATGAGCAGCCGCACGACCTGTTCAGGCGGGCCGACGAGGCGTTGTATCTGGCCAAAACCAGGGGCCGTAACCGAGTGGTCAGCACTGCTGACCCCGCTCTCACAAGTGCGGTTCGGGCCAGTGTGCCGCTGCCCAGTTCTACTGATCTGTTCTCGGGGGCGCTTCTCCCTCCTGCGCCCCGGGCCGTAACAACTGGCGGAGAGGTGCAGGCGTTTCAGGCCAACGCTCGGAGGGCTCAGGTGGCCCCCCACGTCCCGGCCACCACTGCTGACGGGTCTCTGCCTAGAGCCCCTGCCCCACTGGAGATTTTGCCCCGCTTCACGCTGTGGCAATCCCTCAGAACCACCGTAGATCTGTTGTCTCAGCGCCGCGGCATCACCGACGCCGACTGGGCCGAACTGTTGCAGTTGGCCGTGGCCTGCGTAGACGGCGCGGAGGCGGGGTCGCTGAACATGCGGGAAGGGCGTGTATTTCGGCTGTGTGCGGTGGTGGGTTACGATTCAGCGCTGGTGGGCTTGCCCCTGACCGAGCAATCCGAGCTGCGCTGGTATGCGGCAGGGGCGGCGGGTTGGCAGGCGGGCGTGGCACGGGTGCTCACGGCACAGAAACTCGAACAGGTCTGGACCCACTCGGATGTCCTGCACACCACCGGACAAGACCGGGTGTTTCAGGAAGCGGGGCGGCGTAGTGACCTGCGGGCCAACCTCTGTCTGCCCGTCGTGCTCGGCGGCGAAGTGGTGGCCCATTTGAATCTGGATTCGTTCTCTTCAGAGCAGGCGTTCTCAGCAGGAAGCATCGAGGTGGCGGGCCTGTTGGCTCAGCAGTTGGCGGCCCTGCTGCAGTTTCAGCAGCGGTGGCGCGAACTGGACCTCCTGGCCGAACTGCACCTGCATCTTCAGACCGACAGGGGGCTGTCCAGCTCCCCGGACTTTGGTCCCTGGACAGATGAGACGTCCCTAGAAGCCCACCTCACCGAAACCGCGCTGGATCTGCTGCGGGCCCATCAGGCCACCTTGCTGCGTTATGACGGAACTCTGGATCAGTTGAGTTCGCGTGTTATTGAGGGCCGCTACCGGGAGTTGGGTCCGGTGCGCCTGCCTCGGGGAGAGGGGTTGTCGTGGGTTGCACTGGAAACAGGCCAGATTGTACGGAGTCCCGACGTGCAGACCGATCCCCGGATTCACCGCCGCGAGCAACTGAACCAAGACTGCATGATGGTCGTGCCCCTGTTCGGACAAAAACACGATCCTCTGGGTGCCCTGGTCGTGACCCGCGATGCCAGCCGTCCCTTTCAGCCCGCCGATGAGAATCTGGGCCTGATGCTGGGTAGCGTGGGTTCGCGTCTGCTGGAACGCAGCACCCATCTTGCTGATCTGCGCGAAGCCCTTGAAGCCGCGCTCAACACCCTGGGGGTGGCTCTGGAGGTCCGCGACTTTGAAACACAGGGCCATACCCAGCGGGTCCGGCATCATGCCCAGGTGTTTGGTCAGGCGCTGGGGCTGTCCGAAGATCGGCTGACGGCCCTGCGGCACGGCGCGGCCCTGCACGACATCGGCAAACTGGGCATCTCGGACGCGGTGCTGCTGAAACCTGCACGCCTGACCCCCAATGAACGGCTGATGATGGAAACGCACGCAGCGCTGGGATCGGTGCTCGCTGCACGCATCCCCTACCTTCATTCCGAAGCTCACGCCGTCATCCGGTCTCACCATGAGCGCTGGGACGGCACAGGCTATCCAGACCAGTTGAGCGGCGAGCAGATTCCGTTGCTGGCCCGCCTCTTCAGCCTGTGTGACGTTTACGACGCCCTGGTCAGCACCCGGCCCTACAAGCAAGCCATACCGCCCGAGCAGGCCATCGAGATCATTCGCGCTGGACGGGGCAGCCAGTTCGATCCAGACCTGACGGACGTGTTTGTGCGGCTATGGGAAGCAGGAACCGTTCGGTAAGCGGCGGCGGAGCCAGGATCACGTCGCTTTTCCCTTCCGTTGGCTCTCCCTTCAGCTCTAGCCCACGACTGCTTCCGTCCCACACGCCTCAAACGCTGCTTCATATTCCGCCCTGTCCAGCCCGCGCCCGATGAACACAAGTTCAGTGTGACCGTCGCCCGGTTCCCAGGCATCTGCCGTAAACAGGTCGCGCACGGCCTGAAACAGGATGCGCTGTGGATAGCCGTAGAGATCGATAAAGCCCTTCACACGCAGGACTTCGGCAGGGCGCGAGAGGATCAGGTCGGTCATGAAACGTTGCCAGCGGTAGGGATCGAGGGGCCGGGTGGCCCGCAAGGTGAAGGATTTCAGCCCCGGCGTATGGTGTGCGGCAGTATCGGCACCGTCCAGCACACGGGGGTCAAAGTCGTCGCGGGCCAGCAGGGCATCGGCGTCCAGTTGGCCCTGCTCTACACGTACCATGCGGGCCAATGGATTTACGCCGCGCAGCACACTTTCCGCGTGATCAAGCAAGCCGGGGTCAGACAGGTCGGTTTTGTTCAGCACGATGACATTGGCGTAGGCCAGTTGCCGCGCCGCTTCTGGATGGTCGCGCAGGGTTTGCAGGGCGTGGCGGGCGTCTACCACGGCCACCAGCGTGGTGACGCGGAAGGCGGCCCGCACCGAGCGTTCCAGCAGCGTGGTCAGCACGGGCGTCGGGTCGGCCACGCCCGACAATTCCACCACCACCGCATCGGGCTTTTGCTCGCGCATGGCAATCGTCACCAGTGCCCGCAGCAGGTCATCGCGGCCCGTGCAGCACAAGCAGCCCGCCGTCAGTTCGGTCACGTCGTCGTTCAGGCGCTCTATGAGTCCACCGTCTACGCCTGCCTGCCCAAATTCGTTCACGATGATGCCCAGGCGGTGCGGCAGAGAGCGGATCAGGTGATTGACCAGGGTGGTTTTGCCCGCCCCCAGAAAACCGCCGATCACGATGACAGGCACGCGTTCATCGGTGCGGGGCGCGGGAGTGGGGGAGAGGTCGGACATGGGGGCAGGATAGCGGGCGGGCGAATCGGCAAAAGTTTCTTGGTCTTGATTGCCTCTGACAGGTGCAGGGGCCACTGGACTGCGGCTAAAACGGCAACTGAGATGCTGATCAGACTGGCTTCTTTACAGCCCCCCACGCGGATTGACGTCCACCCGCACTCTGGCCTTCACGCTGCGGTCCACCGCGGCCAGCAGCTGCGCCAGCCGGGCGTCGTCGCGGGCACGCAGGAACAGGTGATAGGGGTACACGCCGCGCAGGCGGGCCACTGGGCTGGCGGCAGGGCCAAGCACTTCCTGCGCGGTGGCTCCTGCGCCGTGCAGGGCGTCGGCCACAGCCTGGGCGGCGACTTTGGCTTTTTCAGGGTCGCGGGCGGCAATTTCCACTTGGGCCAGACGGGCGTGCGGGGGATAGCCCAACTCCTTCCTGACCCGTTCCTCGGCGGCGGGATAGGCCAGCGCGTCCCGGCCCTCGATCAGCACCTTCAAAGCCGGGTGATCAGCCTGAAAAGTCTGCACCACCAGCAGCGGGGCGCGGTCGGGGTGCCATTCGGCCAGTTGCCTCAGCAGGCGGTGATAGCGCTCCGAGGCCCGGAAATCGGACACGTTCAGCCACGTATCGGCCAGCGTAACGCCCAACAGGGCCAGATTGGGCGGCGCGTCGTGCGAGAGCAGCAGTTGAGTGCCCACCACCACGCCACTTTCTCCGCCGTACAGGGGCGACAGGTCGTCCTGACGGTCTTTGTCCAATCGGTACACTTTCAGGCCCGGCACCAGCTTTTCCACCATCTGGGCAATCCATTCGGTGCCGGGGCCGCGTGCCTGCCACATGCGCTCGCCGCAGTTGTCGCAGCGTTCGGGAATGGCCTCGTGGTAACCGCACTGGTGGCAGGTCAGCTGGCGGGTGTCCTGATGAAACCGCAGCGGCACGTCGCAGTTGCGGCACTGCGGGACATGTTCACAGGTGGGGCAGCGCAGCAGCGCCGAATAGCCACGCCGGGGCGCCAGCAGGGCCGCCTGTCTGCCGCGCTCGTGGACCTGCCGGAGCAGGCGCACCAGATCATGACTGAGTGGATAGCCCAGGTCGGCGGGCGTGAGGTGGGTGCTGCTCAGCGGCCCCAGTTCGGCCTGTTCGGGCGGGTTGGCATAGTCCACCAC
>JAQBPF010000444.1 GCA_028287665.1 Deinococcus sp.
CTTGAGGCTTCGTGTCTGGAGGTCACGGACGCCACCACGCTGGAGGCCCTTGAAGATGCCGCCGCACTGCGCGAGTACGCCCTGATCGTGCCGAACTGGACCATGGACCGCCTGAGCGCGGAGCAGAGCCGCAACCTCCGTGCCGCCGTGGAGGCGGGGACGGGCCTCGGCGGGTTTCACGGCGGCATGGGCGACGCTTTCCGGGAGGACACCGATTATCAGTTCATGGTGGGCGGTCAGTTCGCGGCCCATCCCGGCAACATCCGACCCTACCGCGTGGAGATGACGGCCCTCGACCATCCGGTGACCCGTGGCCTGAATGGATTTGACATAGAGAGCGAGCAGTATTACATGCACGTAGACCCGTCGAACACCGTGCTGGCGACCACCACCTTTGACGGCCAGATTCTGCCCTGGATCGCCGGAACCGTGATGCCAGTGGCCTGGACCCGTCCTTACGGGCAGGGCCGGGTCTTTTATTCATCGGTGGGACACGATCCCCGCGAATTCGCGCATCCCACAGTGGCCGAACTGCACCGCCGGGGCCTGCTGTGGGCCGCTGGGAGCCTCGCATGACCCGCGTCGGCATCATCGGAGTGGGTGACATCAGCAGCATTTATCTGAAAAATGCCGCTGAACTGGTTCCCTTTGAAGTGGTGGCCGTTGCCGACCTGTCTGCCGAGCGGGCCCAGGCACGCGCCAGAGAGTTTGGCATCCCGAACGTGTTGACGCCCAGCGAATTGCTGGCCCATCCAGACGTGGACGTGGTGCTGAACCTTACCATTCCTGCCGCGCACGCCGAGGTCAGCCGGGCGGCGCTGGAAGCGGGCAAGCATGTGTACGGTGAAAAGCCGCTGGCCCTCGACCGGGACACGGGCCGGGCTCTGGTGGAACTGGCCGAGGCACGGGGCCTGCGCCTGGGCAGCGCTCCCGACACCTTTTTGGGCGCGGGCCTGCAAACCTGCCGCCAGATGATTGATGAAGGCGTCATTGGCCGACCGCTGGCCGCGACCGCGTTCATGATGAGCCACGGCGTCGAAACCTGGCATCCCAACCCCGACTTTTTTTATCAGCCCGGAGCAGGCCCGATGTTCGATATGGGGCCGTATTACCTTACGGCGCTGATCAGCCTGTTGGGCCCCATTCAGACCGTCACCGGTCAGGCGGTCAGCGGTTTCGAGGAGCGCACCATCACGACGGCCAAGCGCCTGGGCGAACGCATTCCGGTGCGCACGCCCACCCACGTCACCGCCCTGCTGGGATTTGGCTCGGGGGTGGCCGCCTCTCTGACCACCAGTTTCGACGTGTGGCACGCAGAGGTACCCCGCATCGAAATCTACGGCAGTGAGGGCACCCTGAGCCTGCCCGATCCCAATACCTTTGGCGGCCCGGTTCGTGTGCGGCTGGCGCAAGACAAGGAGTGGCGCGACGTGGCTGTAGAGCGCCCCTACAGCCAGAACAGCCGGGGCCTGGGCCTCAGCGACCTGCTGGACAGCGTGCGGGAGGGCCGCGCCCCACGGGCCAGCGGTCAACTGGCGCTGCACGTGCTTGACGCCATGCAGAGTACGCTGGAAAGTGCCGAGGCAGGCCGAACCCTGACCCTCAGCACCACTGCTGAACGGCCTGCACCTTTGACCGTCTGAGGGGGAGGCGCGCTTGCGGGCGGGCACAGATTAAGGCAGCGGCACGAAACCCAGATGCAATGCCTCGGCGCAGCTTTTACGATAGAGCATGACCCAAAAAAGCAGCCATCTGGACAATCTGGAGCCGCTGGGCAAGTCGGTCGAGGAGATTGAACGCGACAGCCAGAACCGCGTCAATCCGCCCGCTGTAGAAGGAGCCACAGACGACGCGGTTCCCGCCGTGCCGCCCATCAACTCCACGGGAACCTGGTCGAGTCAGACGGGCCTGGGGGCCAGCACGCCGGAGGTGCCTCTTGGCCCCATCAGACCGTTACGGGACGACGAATAGGGCAGTGGTCAAGACTGCCGTTTGTTGACCGGACGGAGTGAATTGTTGAGACGGGAAGCGCCGGGAGGAAGGTCCCCGGCGTTTCCCTTGAGACAGATGTGCTGAGGCTTGCTGCGTTGTCCGTCGTTCCCTGTCCCTGTGGGGACAGGTCCTTACCTTCAAGGGTTTACCCGGCCTGCTGCCCCTTGGCTGAAGCCCCTGAGCCAAAGACCATCTGGCCTCCGATCATCGTCCACACCACCTGATACTGGTCATCCAGCAGCACCAGATCTGCGTCGGCTCCCACAGCGATGCGGCCTTTGTGGGGCAGGTTCAGCAGGTCTGCGGGCGTAGTGGACGCCATCATCACGGCGTCGGTCAGCGGAATGCCCAGTTCGACGGTGTTCCGCAGCGCCTCGTTCATGGTCACGGTGCTGGAGGCCAGCGTGCCGTCAGACAGCCGGGCCACGCCTGCCCGCACCGTGACCGCGTGCCCTCCAAACATGTAGTCTCCGTCGCCCAGGCCCATCGCCTGAAGCGCGTCCGTGATCAGCACCATCCGCTCTGGCCCCTTGATCCGGTGCATCAGCCGGACGATGGCGGGGTGCAGGTGCACCTGATCGACAATGGCCTGCACACTGACATGCCGCTGCTCAAAGGCTGCCACGATCAGGCCGGGGTCGCGGTGATGAATGGGGCGCATGCCATTAAAACAGTGTGTGACATGGCTCGCCCCTTCCCGGAAGGCCGCCAGCGCCTCTTCATAGGTGGCGTCCGAGTGGGCCACGGCCACAATGACGCCCTGCTCCCTCAGGTGACGTGTCAGGGCCAGGCCGCCGGGCAGTTCCGGGGCCAGGGTAACCATTTTCAGCAGTGATCCGGCGTGCTGGAGCACCTGCTGCATTTCGCTCAGGCTGGGGTGGCGCAAAAAGGCCTCGTTCTGCATGCCTTTGCGGGCCGCGTTCAGGTACGGCCCCTCGGCATGAATGCCTGCCACCCGCGCGCCTGGTTCGTGACCCACCACCTCCTGAACGCGGTCGATCAGCCGCAGCAGGTCTTCCAGAGTCGAGCTGACGGACGTAACCAGAAACGAGGTGCACCCTGTCGCGGCGCAGGCCCGCGACACTTCCTCGATGCTGCTGCGGGTGCCGTCCATCATGTCGTGGCCGTTGGCCCCATGAATGTGAACGTCGATCATGCCTGGAATCAGCACTTGCCCCTGTCCATCCAGCACCTGGGCCTGATCTGCGGGCGCGGCGGCATCCACCATCACGCGGGCCAGGCGTCCATCTCTGATCTGGAGACAGCCTCGCTCCATCAACCCCGCTTCAGTCGCCATCTGAACGTTTTCGATCCACAGTTCTGCCATGCGGTTCTCCTCTGGAACTCAGCCTCCTGGACGTCCTTCACTCCGGGCATTCTAATATTTTAAAGCTTTAAAAAAGAGAATTCGTGGCTGGTTGCGCCCTAGCTCAAGGCCGTGCTCAGAAGCTCTGGGATGAGGTGGCGGTGCGGTGGGTGGTCGCTGACCTTTCCAGTCATGACCACCACCAACTCATGTTCCGGAAAAACGGCGATGTACTGGCCGCCGTAGCCGGTGGCGTACCAGCCCACTGTGCCGCTTTCGTGGGTGACCCACCACAACAGGCCGTAGTCGGGAATGCCTTCCATCCACTCGAATCACTTCAGCTGAGGC
>JAQBPF010000454.1 GCA_028287665.1 Deinococcus sp.
GTTGAGGATCAGGCCGCCCAGCAGGGCCACCACGGCAAACACCAGAATGGGAATCGGCACGCCCAGCAGCGAGCCGTAAAACACCGGGCTGTAACGGTCGCTGACGCCCAAGTCCAGTGAGATGGCCCCGCCCTGCGACAGGTAGGTGAGCACCGCGCGGAAGATGCCCAGCGTGCCCAGCGTGACGATAAACGCCTCTATCCGGCCCCGAGTGATGATGAAGCCGTGCAGAAATCCGGCCACGGCCCCCAGCGTCAGCGCAAACAGCATGCCCACCAACACCGTGCCCCAGCCCGCACCCAGGCCCGGCACCAACGCGTTCATGACCAGAATCATGCCTCCAGCAATCAGCGCCGCCAACGATCCCACCGACAGGTCAATGCCTCCGGAGATGATCACGAAGGTCATGCCCACCGCGATGATTCCGGTAAAAGCGGCCCGCGTCAGGATATTGGTGAGGTTGGACACGCTGAGGAAATCGGGGTTGAGCAGGGTCGCAATCAGCATCAGGGCCAGCAGACCCAGCAGTGGGCCCAGACTGCTGATGCGCCCGAGCAGCGTGGGGCCGGGGGCGGAGACGGCAGAGAGTGGGGATGGCGTGGGCGCGGGACTCGGTGTGGGGCTAGGCGTGGACATGGGGCGGCTCCTGTGACGTGTGGGGGCCAGAATCTCTTTTCAGGCCCGTGACGTACTGAATGACTTCGTGTTCGTTGAGGGCCGCGCCGCTGAGGTTGCCCACCAGGCGCCCCTCGTGCATGACCAGCAGGCGGTGGCAGAGGCCCAGCAGTTCGGGCAGTTCGGAGCTGATGACGATCACGGCTTTGCCTGCCGCCGCCAGCCCATGAATCAGGTGGTAGATTTCGCGTTTTGCGCCCACGTCCACGCCGCGTGTGGGTTCGTCCAGCACGATCACGTCGGGGTGGCGTTCCAGGATGCGGGCCAGCGCCAGCTTCTGCTGATTGCCCCCCGACAGGGCCGAAGCGGTCACGTCCAGCCGCCCGGTGCGGATGTGGTGTTCTTCGGCAGCCCGGATCATCGCTGCTTTCTCGGCCTGCACGTCCAGCAGCGGCCTCGCGTACAGGTCCAGCGTCATCAGGGTCAGGTTGGGCGTCAGGGCAAAATCGACCAGCAGGCCCTTGCCCTTACGGTCTTCCGAGAGGTACACCAGCCCGGCGCGGGCGGCGTCGCGGGGGTTGCGAATACGGCGCGGCTGACCGTCTACCTGCACGTTCTGTACCGTATGGGGCCGCAGCCCGAACAGGCCTTCAAAGCTCTCGGTGCGCCCTGAACCCACCAGCCCGGCAAAGCCCAGCACCTCGCCCGCCTGCACGCCAAAGCTCAGGTCGCGTGACCAGCCCGGCACGTTCAGGCCCGTGACCCGCAGGCGTTCTTGCGGCTGGGGCGGCACTTGTGGCGGGAACATATCTTCCAGTTCGCGTCCCACCATCAGGTTGGCCATCTGCTGCTGGGTCAGGTCGGCGGCGTTCTGGGTGGTCACGTAGCGCCCGTCGCGCAGCACGGTCACGCGGTCGGCAATCTGACCCACCTCATCGAGCTTGTGGCTGATATACAGCACCGTGACGCCGGAGTCCCGCAGTTGGCGGATCAGCGCCAGCAACGTATTCGTTTCGTGGAGGGTCAGCGTGGCGGTGGGCTCATCCATGATCAGCACGCGGGCGTTGCGCGACAGGGCTTTGGCGATTTCTACCAACTGCTTTTGCGGCACGCTGAGATGGCGAACCAGCGTGCGGGGATCGAGCGTGATGCTCAGGCGGGCCAGGGCCTCTGCCGCGCCCCGCCGCATGGCCGCGTCGTCGATCAGGAGGCCGCCAGGTTCGTGGCCCAGATAGATGTTCTGCGCCACCGTCAGGTCTTCGGCCAGATTGAATTCCTGATGAATCAGCACGATGCCCTGCGCCTCGGCGTCGCGGCTGGAGTGAAAATGGATGGATTGGCCGTCCAGCCGCAGGCCGCCCAGAGTGGGCGCGTGGTAGCCGCCCAGCATCTTCATCAGCGTGCTTTTGCCCGCGCCGTTTTCGCCCAGCAGCGCGTGAACCTCAGCCCGCCGGATGCCGAAAGACACGTCATGCAGAACTTCCACCGGGCCAAAACTCTTGGAAACGTTCTCGAAGGTGATCCAGTCTGAAGGGGGGACGGTTGGGCCAGTTGTGGGGGCGTTCAGGGACTCGTTCATGCTTTGACCTCGGCCAGCAACGCCCGCTCTATGGCCAGCACGGTGGCCCCGCGTAGGGCCGCCTGCACGCCCAGCGCGGCGTAATCAATTCGCAACTTGCGGGTCGACAGCGGCAGGCTGCGGGCATAGACGCTCTGGCGCACGCTGACCAGCAGCAGCGGCCCCACCTGCGCCACCCCGCCCGACAACAACACCTGAGACGGATTCATAAAGTTGATCAGCCCGGCGATGACCTGCCCGACCCGCGTGCCCGCACGCTGCAAAATATCGTTGGCGACAGGATCGCCCTGCCGCGCCGCCAGTGCCACTTCGCGGGTGCTGAACGCGTCGGGGGCAGCCTCCAGCAGGGTCTCCAACATGGGGCTCTGGCCTCCTTCGGCGGCGGCCCGCGCCTCCCGCACGATGCTGGGCGCACCCGCCAGCGCCTCCAGGCAGCCCACATTGCCGCACGAACAGCGCGGTCCCGCCGCATCCACGCTGATGTGCCCGATGTCGCCCGCCGCACCGTCGGCCCCCCGAAACACCTCGCCGCGCATGATGATGCCCGCGCCGATGCCGGTGCCCATTTTGACCACGATGAAGTTTTCCTGCCCCGGCCAGCGCCCCCGCACCGCGCCGGGAGTGTGGGCCGCGCCCAGGGCCTGCCTGCGGGCATGGTGCAGTTCACCCAGGGCCATCACATTCACGTCGTTGTCTACGGCCAGCGGCGCACTGAACAGGTCGGCAAAATAGGCGCGCAGATTGAACCCTTCCCAGTTGGGCATCAGTGGCGGGCTGATCAGCAGGCCAGTTTCGAATTCCACCGGGCCGGGCACGCCCATGCCGATGCCCAGCACCTGGTCGCGGGTCAGGTGTTGTCCGGCCAACAGGCTATCGATCAGCGGCACGATTCGCGCCAGCACTGGCCCAGGCCCCCGCCCCACATCCACCGCCACGTAAGCCGAACACAGCTGGTGGGTGGTCAAATCTGACAGCGATACCTGAGCGTGCGTGGCCCCCAGATCAATGCCCACCACCACGCCCAGCGCCCGGTTCAGCCGCAGTCCCACGGCCCGCCGACCACCGCTCGACTGCTGAACTTCCCCTTCCTCGATCAGGGCCTCATCCAGCAACATGCCGACCAGGCTGGTCAGTTTGGACTTGGAAAATCCCAGCGCCTCGCAGAGATGCAGGCGTGACGGGTGATCCATCCACAAAATGGCGTGCAGCACTTCCCGCTGATCGGGTGTGAGGACTGGAGCGACAAAGGCAGCAGCCGGAAGCACCGGCACAGACGGGATAGACAGAGTAGGCATCTCGACCTCAGGCGGCCTGACAAAAAATGAGGGTGTTGCCTACAAGAGTAATCCCACAACTTCTAAGTGTCAAAACCGAAGTTCGGTCAGATTTAGATCAAAGTACAGGGAACGAGCTTTGGAAGGAATTGGAAGGAAAAGGAAGACTTAGAAAGACGCGATACAGGGGCCAGTGAGGAAGTGAGCAGCAGTTGGAGGTGTTGAAACAGCACAAAAAAGACCAGTTCCAAGCAACGGAACTGGTCTTAAAAGTGTACGAACAGGCAGGTTTTAGCTGGGGCGGGGACCGTCGGTGGGACCACCCAGGCGCACTTCTGTTCGGCCGGGGGCGACTTCATCGCGCCGACCCGATAAGCCTGTCAGTCCAAGCAAACCCAGGAGGCCCAGCCACCCCCAATCAAAGCCGTTGTTATTGTTGTTGGTGGTCTGCACATCGGTGCCCGTTGCCGTGTCTGTCGTGGCCGCGCCAGCCGTATCGGTTGTCGTGGTATCGGTCGTGGCCGTATCGGTACTGGTGGTGTCGGTCTGGGCAGTGGCGGTCATGGGAGCCAGGACCAGCGTCAGGGCCAGAACAAGGTGGGCTTTATGGATGGGCATACGGTCCTCCGGAAAAGAGCGTGCTGGGTGCGGAATGGGACGTGGCTGGGGTGGTTCGTGCTGCTTTAACTCCTGCTGCCTCAACGCCTGTTCTGCTGGTTTTCCGTGTCATCCACAATGCGGGTGTCGCCCGTCTGGTTGACATCCAGCACCTCGCGGCCCACGGTTTCCGTCACGACCTGATTGTCGGTCACTGTGCGTTTTCCAATTTCGACTTCTTCGGCCACGTAAGCTTCCTTCCTCACATTGGCCCGTTCAGCTTCGACATCCACCCGGAGGGTCTCGCTGCCGCTTCCCAACTGCACCTGGCCTTCTACTGGTCTGACGTCGGTGACCGCGTGCCGCTCGATCACCACTTCTTCCCGCGTCACAGGAACCTGCACTCTCTCTTCGTGGGTTTCCACATGCTTGCTGACCTGCACGCAGCACAGACGGTAATTTTCTTTGTTCACCTACACGCGTTCCTCCAGCAGTTGCAGGCGGTCCGGAGTCTAGAACATCCGGTCGCTGACATCTTCGTCGCGGTAGTTGTACGAC
>JAQBPF010000463.1 GCA_028287665.1 Deinococcus sp.
GGGTAATAAAAACCCAGCACATGCAGGTGGTCGTAGCCCTGCCGCGCCAGCCCCAGCGCCCCGTACTGAGAAAGGCCGACGCCGTGCCCCGAGCCCGCACCTTCGACGATCAGCGGGTTGAGGCCGGACAGGGTGGCGCGGCTGCTGCCTGCCCCCAGCGAGCGCACGAAACCGCCCGCATCGGCACCAGAAACGCGGGCCACCCCCGATACCCCTGTAAAACTGATGTCCTGTGGCCTGCCCGACGGACTCAGGCTGGTGACCGTGACGGCCTGAAGCGTGCCCACACGCACCCCGTAGCGCCCCGCAACTTCCTGCACCTTGCTCAGCGGCACTTCCAGACGCCACCGCGCCCGTGGTCCGCCTGCCGAAAAAGGATCGGCTTTGGCGGTCAGGTAGGGAATGTCGCGGCCCCAGACCTCGGCGCTGGAGGCCGTAAAGCCCCCCGAGTCGCTGGAAAAATAGGTGCTGGCGGCCTTGCCCCCGTAGGCCACCACCTGACCAGCAGTCGCAGCAATGGCAGCGTCGGTCGTGGATTTCTCGGCCATGATTCCGGTGTACACCTGACAGCTTTCGGTGGCGCAGGTGTCGTAGGGCAGGGCCGGGTTTATGCGGGCTGCCACGTAGGTCCGCGCGATCACCGCCTGTGCCGCCAGGGCAGCGGCGGGCCAGGAACTGGGCATTTCAGAGGGCACGACGCCGCGCAGGTAGTCCTCGACATTCACGACATTGATGGCCTGCACGCCGCCCTGCTCTGTTCTGAGAAAGACGCCGCCCCGGTAAGCTTTGCTGCCAATTTCGACGATGCTGCCTGGAGTGGGAGGCAGATACAGCGTGGCGTTGCCGGAATCCTGCCCATTGAGGGTCAGCCGTGCCCCTGCGCCGCTGCCCTGCACGCCCACGCGCCAGGCCGCAAACTGAAGGGGGGCAGGTGTAGGCACGCTGGGAGACAGGCCCAGTGGCGTTGCCGGAGGGACCGGAGCCACCGGAACCTTCACGGTCAGGCTGGGCGCAGCCAGCACCAGCACCCGCACATTGAGGGCCGAGGCTGCTGGGCCGCACACCAACCCGCACAGCAAAAGCACGTGCGGGGGCAACCGGAAAAGAAGGCGCGGTGCAGACATGTGGGGCGAGTATACGCAGCCCCCCATCAGTAGGCCATGAGAAAGGTCGACTGTAAGGGGCACACACCCCCTCCAGGCAGACGCATCACCCCCGGAATCCGTACTATGCCCGCATGACGGGAGCGGCGGCAGGACAGGTCTGGGCACACGTGGGGCAGGCGTTTTCGGAAACGGAATACGACGTCGTGGTGATTGGGGCGGGTCGGATGGGCGCGGCCTGTGCCCTGTACTTGCGGGAACTGATGCCCGGATCAAGGCTCCTTCTGGTCGAGCAGGGTGGCCTGCCCAACGAGGATGGGGCGACCATTCTGGCGGCGGGCGTGTGGACGGCGCAGGACATTCCAGCCGCAGCATCCGCCCCATCCTGGAAGGCGAAGGCCGATTGGACACGGGCGCAACTGGCCGCCCAGGACAGCATTCAGTTTCAGAGCCGCCCACTGCTGAGCCTGCACACGGAAAATGGGCCGAGGCGTGTGCCGACCGCCTCAGCGTTGGCCGCGCATCCGGGCTCGCTGGCCCTGCTGGACGCCGACCAACTTCCTTTTGCTGAGCCTGACCCGGCAGCGGCCACCTACAGGCCGGGGGCGTTGGCCGCAGCTCAGGCGGGGGCAGCGGTGCGGGCCGGGGCCGACCTGATGCTCAATACCCAGGCCCACCTGATTCCCGGTGGCGTGCGCCTGGACCGCCTGACCGTGACCAACACCCACCAGATCGTGACCCACGAGACGCGCCCCGTGCGGGCCAGATTTGTCGTGGTGGCCGCCGGAGCCGAGGGGCCGGAACTGCTGGAGCAGGGCCTGGGCCTTCACACCACCCACGCCCGCGCCTACCGGCAGACGCCGCGCCTGAATGCCCCCAGCGATCTGTCTGACCTCTCCCCTGTGCTGCGGGTGGGTGGCCTGACCCTGCGCCCGCAGAACGGCGGCTACACGCTGTTTCCGCAGATTCACCACCGCGATCCGCATGGGTACGTGCCCACCGGGGGCCGCCTGACTGGCGTGCCGGTGGGCCTGCGCCGCGAAACCCTGGAAGATCTGGTGGGCCTGATGGACAACCTGCCCGTACTGGGCACAGAAGCGCTGGAAACGGGCCGCAGCCTGGCCGATGTGCCGGGAGCGTGGCTGGCCCTCCCGGAAGGCCGAGCCGACGCGCCACCTGTGTATCAGCGCCTGTTACCAGAGGTCGCGCTGCTGCTGGGTGGCCCGCTGGCCGATACCTTGGGGCTGGCGGTGGCGTTTGATCTGGCCGCCCACTCCGCTGGACAGAGCGGCAGACCTTGGGAGGACCCGATTGTGTAGGGCGACCGCTGGCGCTTAGCCCCTCTCTGCGCGGCGGCGCAGGTCCAGCATCAAGAGCGAACTGCCGAAGAGATTGGCCCTTTCCCTTCAGTCCCTGAGCCGCCTGTTCTACGCCGGGTTCAGCGTCAACACGGCGATTTCTGGTGTACACAGGTTGCGAATCGGCAGACCGCTGACGCCCAGGCCCCGGCTGACATAGGCGGGCGTGGCGTGTGCCCCCGTGACCCAGCCCATCGCGTACTTCTGGCCGTACTGGCTGGGCACCACTGGCGCGCCGAGCAGCGGCAGCCGCACCTGTCCGCCGTGCGTGTGGCCGCACAGCACCAGCCCTACAGGCGCGGGCAGATCGGG
>JAQBPF010000472.1 GCA_028287665.1 Deinococcus sp.
CGCAACCCCGGCCATCCAAAGAGGCCGCTTTTCATGCGGCCATCTACCGCATCCGGCCAGAGGTCTGCGCCGTGCTGCACCTGCACGCCACCGATTCACTGACCCTCTCGTGTCTGGCTGCTCCTACCGAAGGGGGCAACGTGTTGCCGGTGCATTCCAGCTACGCCGTGACGCGGGTCGGTCGGGTGCCGCTGCTGCCGTACCTGCCTCCCGGCGGCGCGGCGCTGGCCCAGGCGGTCGAGCGAAGTTGCCGGGGCGTGCAGGCCTTGTTGCTGCAAAATCACGGGGTCATCACCTTCGGGCGCACCCTCGAGGAGGCGGGAGATATTCTGGAAGAACTGGAACAAAATGTCCGGGTGTGGCTGAGGTCGCAGGGGCAGGCCCGTGTGCTCGACGATGCCGAACTGCTGGATGCCAACGCCCGCGCCACGCACGGCGCAGTCATTGCCCCCGGCGAGCAGCGCCCGCGTCTGCTGGCGCACGTTCAGGGATGGACGCCATGAGGCCGCGCCTGGGAGTCGTGGCCGACGACATCACCGGATCGGGCGACATTGGCGGTCTGCTCGCCAAGCACGGGTACGCGGTCCGGATTCTTTCGGCAGAGGCCGACTGGGAGGGCCTGTGTGCCCAGTTGACCGGCGAGCGGACCGACGTGCTGATCATCGACACCGATTCGCGCTTTCTGGCCCCCGAGGAAGCGCGGGCGCGGGTGGTGCGGGCCACCAAGGCCCTTCAAGCCGCCGGATGCGGCGCGTTCTGGAAGAAGACCTGTTCGGTATTCCGGGGCAACGTGGGCGTAGAATTTGACGCCATGATGGACACTCTGGATCTGGCCGCTGGCGTCACCATCGCGGCCTTTCCGAAAAATGGGCGCACCACGCTGCACGGCGACCATTTTGTGCGGGGTGTGCCCCTGCCCGACAGTGAATTTGGAACCGACCCCGTGCATCCACTGCGCGAGCGCAATCTGCGGCTCAGCCTCTCGGCCCAGACCCCGCACCGCACCGAGATTCTGCCCATCGAAACCGTGCGGGCCGGAGCCGAAGCCGTGCGGGCCGCCCGAGCAGCACTGGCCGGTGCAGGCGCACGCTACGTCCTGCTGGACGCCGAAACACAGGAGGATTTGCAGGTGCTGGCCCAGGCGTTTGCCCAAGAACCCGTGTTTCTGGGCTCCAGCGGATTGGCCGAAGAATTGCCCGCCGTCTGGCCCCCCGCCGAGCCTTTCAGGGTGCAGGCAACGGCGCCGTGGTTGCACCCTGACCGCGTGCTTCTGCTGGCCGGATCCGTGATGCCGCAGACCCGCGCCCAGATCGAGCAGTACCTTCTGGCGGGTGGGCACGTGCACGACCTGGACCTGAACCTGACGTTGCAGACGCCTGAGCGGGCGGCTGAAGAACTGGCGGCCCGCGCCCTGCCAACGGTGGAGGCCCACAACACGGCCCTGCTGCGTTCGCCCAATCTCCCGGAAGAGGTCGCCTCAGCACGGGCGTTGGGAGCCAGTCTCGGTCTTAGCGGAGTGGAAGTCAGCCAGCGCATCTCTGGCACGCTGGCCCAGGCAGCGGCGCAGGTGGCGCGTTGGTCCGGCACCGAAAAACTGATCGCACTGGGCGGCGATACCTCGGCGGCGTTGACCCGTGCCTGCGGGGTCACCCATACGGTGGTGGTCGAAGAATTGGCCCCCGGTTTGCCCAGCACCTACGCGCCCGCCGAACAGCTGCTGCTGGTGCTCAAAAGCGGTTCGTTCGGCCCGCCCGACTTTCTGCTGCGGGCCATCGCCTCGTTACAGCGCAGCCCACTGGACAGCCGATGACCCGGATCCTGTGTTTCGGCGGGGCGGTGATGGATTTTGTGCCCGCTGGCCCCGACCAGTGGCAGGTGCGGCCTGGAGGGAGCGCCTGGAACGTGGCCCGCGTTCTGGCTTCATTGGGGCTGTCGGCGGCGTTTGTGGGCACCCTCAGCCACGACCCTTTCGGAGAACGCCTGATCCGGGAAGGAGAGGCGAGCGGACTCGATCTGCACTTTGCGCCGCGCACCGAGGCCCCCACCGCGTTGTCTCTGCTTCACCGCACCGACCCGGCCCAGTACGTGTTTTATGCCCAGCAGGCCGCCGACTCGCAGTTTGGCGGGGCCGCCTCCCCCTTGCTCGGGGCCGGACTCTGGGAAGGGGCCGTGGCCGCCTACTTTGGAGGCATCACGCTGGTCCGTGACCCGGCCCGCGCCGCCTTTTTGCCGCTGGCCCGTGAAGCGCGGGCACGCGGCCTCACGGTGGTCTATGACCCGAATTTCCGGTCTCAACTGGCGGGAGCCTACCGCGAGTCTTTTCTGGATTACGTGCCGCTGGCGCACCTGATCAAGGTGTCGGGGGACGACCTGACCGGCCTGATGCCGGACCTGACGCCCGCAGAAGGACTGCAGTATCTGCGGGCGCTGAATCCGGAGGCCACGGTCCTCCTCACGCTGGGCGAGGCAGGCGCGCGGTTGCTGACGCCACACGCCGACGTTGTTCACGCGGGCTACCGGGTGCAGGTGGCCGATACCGTGGGCGCAGGAGACGCCAGTATTGCCGCTCTGCTCCACGCCGCCCTCCGCGCTCCGCCCGTGCCCCCGCCCCGGCAGCTTGCCTTTGCTCTGGCCTGCGCCGCCGCCGCCTGTACCCGGCCCGGCGCACATGCTCCCACCCTCGCCGATATCCACGCGGTTCAAACAGGAGATTCACCATGACGCAGACCCCCACTGGAACACCCCCCGCACGCGCCCTGATTCTGTCCGGCGGTTGGCCCGGCCACCAGCCCCAGCAATTCGCCGTCCTGATCCGCGGCCTGCTGGAAGGGGCGGGCCTGGAAGTCACCGATGCCACCACCCTCACCGTGCTGGAAGACGCTGATGCCCTGCGCGACTACGCCCTGATCGTGCCGAACTGGACGATGGACAAGTTGACCGGAGAGCAGAGCCGCAACCTCCGCGCCGCCGTGGAGGCAGGTACCGGCCTGGGCGGATTCCACGGCGGCATGGGCGACGCGTTCCGGGAAGACACGGATTATCAATTCATGGTGGGCGGTCAGTTCGCCGCTCATCCTGGCAATATCCGGCCCTACCGCGTCGAGATGACGGCCCTCGACCATCCGGTGACCCGTGGCCTCGGCGGATTTGAGATCGAGAGCGAGCAGTACTACATGCACGTAGACCCGTCGAATACCGTGCTGGCGACGACCACCTTCGACGATCAGGTCTTGCCCTGGATCGCCGGAACCGTGATGCCGGTGGCCTGGACCCGTCCATACGGGCAGGGCCGGGTGTTTTATTCGTCAGTGGGCCATGATCCCCGTGAGTTCGCGCATCCCACGGTGGCCGAACTGCACCGCCGGGGGCTGCTGTGGGCCGCCGGAGGCCCCGTATGACCCGCGTTGGGATCATCGGAGTGGGCGACATCAGCAGCATTTATCTGAAGAATGCCGCCGATTTGGTTCCCT
>JAQBPF010000501.1 GCA_028287665.1 Deinococcus sp.
CTTCGGTCGGCCTCTCCCACGGTGCGGCCCGCGTATACGCTGGTGGCCGCGGCGCTGACCCACCTGCTCGACGCCCGCAGTGGTGGTGCACGCAGCGCACCTGAGCCTGTGCGGGTGCTGGAACTGCATGCAGCGCGTGAGAACCTCTCGGGAGGGTTGACCGCACATCTGGCCTCTGCCCTGGCCCGCCCCGGAGTCTCGTTGACCTTGGCCGACGCCGACCCAGACGCCTTGGACCGTGCTGCGGCCCGCGCAGGCCAGAGCCTGAGTGCCGTACCTGCGACACTCTGCCTCGATTTGGCCCAGCAGTGGGCTCCGCCTGCGCTGCCTCGGCTGGAAGGCGCAGCAGAGGACCGACGGCCAGACCCCTCCCCGCAGCTCTTTGACGTGATTGTGGGCGTAGATGTGAGCGCCGAGGCGCTGGCCCAGGTGCGTGCACGGCTGACCCCCGGCGGTGTGCTGCTGTTGGTCAGCACCGTCCGGCTCCCGGCATGGCTGGCCCTGCTGCCGGAGTTGCTGCCTGGGGAGGCTGCCGGGCCGTTGGCCGAGGCGCTGATGGCGCAGGGCTTTGAGGCGGTCCAGGTGTTGCCCGACGCCCCCGAACCCGGTTTGGCCCTACGTGAAGTGGTGTGGGGCCGTGCGCCTGTCAGTGTGGCTGATCTGGTGGCTCCTGAACCCACTGCGCTGCAACCCGCCGCCCTGCTGCCCGGTCGCTGGCTCCTCCTGGCCGACGATGCCGACTTTGCTGCCCAGATGCGGTCCGAACTGGAAGCGCGGCAAGGCGCGGTGCAGGTCGTCGCGCCCACCGGGTCGGGCGTTCCCGGCGCGTTGGAGGTGCCGCCTGCCGACCGTGCGGCCTTCACGGCGCTGCTGGCCCAGGGCGGCGCACCTGCGGGCGTGCTGTTTGCCTGGGGGCTCAACAGCCCCGCCGAACCTTCCGTCTCGGAGTTGCAACAGGCCGAGGCCCTGGGCGGACAGAGCGTGCTGGCGCTGGTGCAGGCCCTGGCCGCCGCCGAAAGCAACACGGCACTCTGGCTGATCACACGGGGAGCGCAGGCGGTGGGCACAGCCGAAGCCGTGGCTCTGGCCCACTCGGGCCTGTGGGGGCTGGGCCGCGTCGTAGGCACCGAGTGTCCACAGCTTTCGCCCCGGCTGGTCGATCTTGATCCGTCTGTTCCGGCGGCGGGCAGTGTGGGCGTGCTGATCGGTGAGCTGGTGGCGGGCAGTGCAGAAGACGAACTGGCCTTCCGGACAGAGGGGAATCAGCCTGTGCGCTGGGTGCACCGCCTGACCCGTCCCAGCCGCGAGGCCGTGACCGAATCTGGTCGGCGTTCTGCTTCGGGCACAGGCACCCACATTCACATTCAGCGCCCCGGCGTGCTGGGCAGTCTGGTTCATCAGGCCGCGCCGCGCCGTGCCCCTCAGGCCGGAGAGGTAGAAGTGCGGGTGGAGGCCGCTGCACTGAATTTCAAAGACATCATGGTCGGCATGGGCATGCTGCCCGATGAGGCGCTGGAAGGTGGATTCACCGGGCGCTCCTACGGGATGGAAGCGGCAGGCGTCATTGAGCGCGTGGGCGACGGCGTGACCGCCTACGCTCCGGGTGACGCGGTGGTGCTCTGCGGTCCAGACGCGCTGAGTACCTTCCGAACGGTGCCGCTGTCTTTCGTGGTGCCCCGCCCGCACCATCTGGGCAGTGAAGCCGCCGCGACCCTGCCAATTGCGTATCTGACAGCTTATTACGCGCTGCACACCCTCTGTCAGCTGGGGCCGGATGACCGCGTGCTGATTCATGCGGCGGCAGGAGGCGTCGGATTGGCGGCCATCGCGCTGTGTCAGCGGGCCGGAGCCACCGTGTACGCCACCGCCGGAACGCCCGAAAAACGCGAGCTGTTGCGGGCATTGGGCGTGCCCCACGTCATGGATTCACGCAGGCTGGATTTTGCCGAGGAGGTGATGGCGGCCAGCCAGGGCAAAGGCGTCAGCATCGTGCTGAATTCGTTGTCGGGCGAGGCCATTGGGCGGAGTCTGGCTGTTCTGAGTCCTTACGGCAAATTTGTGGAAATAGGCAAGCGCGACATCTACCAGAACAGCCCACTGGACCTGGCCCCTTTCCGCAACAATCTGTCTTATTTTGCCGTGGACCTGGACCGGATGTGGGTTGACCGCCCACAGATGATGCAGGGCCTCCTGCACACGGTCATGGACTTGTTCGCAGCCCGCGAGCTGCCTCCGCTGGCGTACCGCGTGTTTCCGTATGCGGCGGCAGAGTCGGCCTTCCGCTTTATGGCGCAGGCACGGCATACGGGCAAGGTGGTCCTGGCGCTGACGGCTGAAGCGCCCGCGCACATTGCCGCTCTCCCCGAACCGGTGCACCTGGGTCCAGAGGGCGTGTACCTGATCACTGGCGGCCTGGGCGGTTTTGGACTGGCCCTGGCAGGCTGGTTGATCGGGCGCGGTGCGCGGCGGCTGGTGTTGGTGGGCCGTAGCGCAGGCAACGAGGCGGCGCGGGCCACAGTCAATGATCTGATTCAGCAGACACCCGGCGTACAGATCATGCTGGAGCAGGTTGATAGTGCTGATCCGCTGGCCGTCCACGCCCTCCTGGAACGCACCCGTCTGTTGGGTTCACTTCGCGGCGTCTTCCATGCGGCAATGGTCATTGACGATGCCCTGATTGAGCAATTGACGCCGGAACGCTACAGCCACGTAACGGCTCCCAAAGTCCTGGGCGCGTGGAATCTGCACACCCAGACGCGCACGGACCCCTTGGAGGTTTTCGTGTGTTTCTCGTCGGTCAGTGCCCTGATCGGCAATCTGGGGCAGGCCAATTACGCGGCGGCCAACGCCTTTTTGGATGCCCTGGCTGACCACCGCCGCGCCCAGCAACTGCCCGCCCTGACCATCAACTGGGGGGCGGTGGCCGATGTGGGCTACCTGACTGCACAGGCGGCAGTGGCCGAGCGGCTGGAAGCGGTGGGCGTCACCCCCATTCCGGTCGGGCAATTGTTGGCCGCGCTGGGCGAGCTGTGGCCCGCTGCCCTCAGCGGTAGGCCTGGTCAGCCCGCCGCCGTGGGCGTGGCCGCGCTGCACTGGCCGCTGCTGGCCCAGTCCCGTGGCGTGCCGTTGCCCCCGCGCCTGGCACATCTGCTCGATGCCGCCGCTGCCGAAGCCTCCACTCAGGAGGCGGCTGGATTCCTGTCTGCACTGCTGGCACTTCCAGAGGATGAACGTCAGGGGGCGCTCAGTGCCCGGCTGGCCGAACAGTTGGCCCGCATTCTGGGCACCTCTCCGGGCAAGCTGGACCACGATCAGGCCATCATGAAAATGGGTGTGGATTCGTTGATGGCCGTGGAACTGGGCAGCCAGATTCAGGCCGAAACAGGCGTCAAGGTCTCGCCCATGAAATTTGTCGGGGGGATTACCCTGCGCGGCCTGACCGAATTCGTGCTGGAGGGTTTGACCGGGCCTGTGCCAGAGCTGGCGGTGTTGACGGTGCCCACTTCCGCGCTAGAACAACATAGAGCCCTGGAGCAACACATAGACGCCCTGCCTGACGCTGACGTTGACGCGATGTTGGCCGGACTCCTGGCCGAAGAACGGGGGCGCGCATGACCGTGACTGACCCGCCCCCCAACCCACTCTCTGACCAACTGGCTCATCTGACCCCCGACCAGAAACGGGCGTTGCTGCTGCAGCTGCTGCGCGAGCGAGAAGCCGCCGCGTCTGCCCATCCAACGTCTGCCCGGCCCACTCGACCTTCACAGAATGCGCCGCTTCCGGCTGCCTCTTTTGCTGCTCTGCCTGCCGCGTCGCCCGATCCCGCACATGCCTTCGACCCGTTTCCGCTGACCGACATTCAGCATGCCTACTGGCTGGGCCGCACCGATGGCCTGGAATTGGGCGGCGTGGGGGCGCATGTCTACA